>JAIPJD010000006.1 GCA_021734365.1 Mariprofundaceae bacterium
CTGTCAAACACGTTGTCGTAGGCATGTTTGGCTTCAATAAGCAGTTCCCATGCCCGGGTTTTGGCTCTGTCGCCAATCCATGTTGACAGGTTGCCGTACACCCACGAACCCGGTGTCAGCTTTTTCAGTTTCTCTGTTGCCGGGGCCATATCCAGATAATCGCTGAAAGTGGTCAGTTCATAATCTTCATGTTCTATGATCGACTGATAAAGATTCGTCAGAAATGGCATGCCATTTTCATGATAATGTTCCCATGCGTTTTCACCATCCATAATGATTGAAACAACAGGATCCTTCATACCCTGAGTTCGATGACGAATGCCGGCGAGTTCCTGCATAAAGTTGCCGACTGCATCCTGGGTAGCCCAGTGTGAATATTCGAAACCAAGCAGGTCGGAGAGGTGATCATCACGGAAAAAACAGGTAATCTGCTCTTCTTCTTCACCCACCAGCCACGGGTGATAAACCTCTTCCGGCTGTCCCTCCCGCACATTATAACCAAGTGAGTGATGCAGCACGCCTTCACCGGTAGCGCACCACCTGAAACCGGCTTCTCCAAGCAGTGCGAGTGTATCTTCGGAGACTGCTCCTTCAGCAGGCCAGCAGCCCGCTGCAGGCTGTTCAAACAGCTGCTCATGGGAAGCCTTGGCCAGTTTGATATGCTCTATAGCTCGCTCTTTACCACCCGGGTAAGGCTCTTCAGGGATCAGGGCGTCAGGGACGGTCTCAAGGGCAGTGCTAAAATCAAGCATCAGTGGAATAATAGGGTGAGCATAGGGGGTGGTTGAAATTTCAATCTTGCCCGCTTCCTGTAATTTACGATGCTTTTCAGGTATTTCACTCAACAGCGATGCGATCAGAGTCAGCAGTTCACGGCGATCCTGATATCCGAAGTCACGGCCTTTTTCGATAAGCCTGCGTGCAACAAAATTGGTTTTGCGAACACTCTCTCCGAGCCAGCCTAAGTGATACCATGTAACCAGATCTGTGAAGAAGTGTCTGCCAAGGTATCTGGTGGCGTCATCTGTCTTTGCATGCTCTGCCAGTTTCCAGAGGCGGCTATAGGAAGGGTAGCGATGCATATTTCTCTCGTGATTCAGACGAAAGCAGGTGTTCAGAAGATATTCACACTCTTTATTCGAATAGTCACCAGTGTTATGCGCCAGCGCGGCAAGCAGGGGGTCGGGAAGTTCATCCTGGTCACGATTCAGCCAGTTCCGCAACTGCAAGGCATAATCTTCGATTTGTGACGTCAGGGCGGGAACGTAATTGATAACCGCACGCGCACCGGGAAGCTGCTCAAGAATAACAGCCATGTCGGTATAGTCTTTCATGGCATGCAGATAGACCCACGGCAGGTGATAACGGCCGCTTTCAGCCTCGCGATAGAACGGCTGATGCATATGCCAGTAGAATATGACGGAGAGTGGCTTGCTCATGTTTTTATCCCTGACATGTAAAGATTTACAGAGTGTGGAGCTCTTGTCCGAACATTTCCGGAGTCACCAGAGTGATACCATTTTCACTGACGTAGAAACGCCTGGCATCTTCATCCCTGTTTTCACCAATCACCGTACCTTCGGGAATATGTGTTCCCTTATCAACAACACATCTGGTAATGCGGCAGCTGCGCCCAATAATGACATCAGGCAAAACCACACTGCCTTCCACCTTCGCATACGAGTGAACGCGCACGTTTGAGAAGAGTACAGAGTTGCGAATGGAGGCACCGGTGATAAGGCAACCGCCTGAGACGAGAGAATCAACAGCCATACCGCGGCGATCATCATCATCAAAAACAAATTTGGCCGGAGCCAGCTGCTCCTGCTGTGTCCAGATCGGCCACTCCGAGTCATACATGTTCAGCTCAGGATCAAGTGTAGCCAGGTTGATATTGGCTTCCCAGTACGCATCGATTGTACCGACATCACGCCAGTAGCCGGGTGCGCCGGTATTGGCGTTAACAAATGGAAAGGCGAAAGTATTGGCATGCTTAATGGCATGCGGAATCAGATCGTGCCCGAAATCGTGCGAGGAGCTGTCATCCTTTGCATCTTCAAGCAGGCGGTTACGCAAATATTTGGTAGTAAACACATAGATACCCATGGAGGCGAGCGCCTTGGATGGATCGCCCTGCATGGGTTTTGGATTGGCAGGCTTCTCGGCGAATTCAATAATCCGCTCATCACCATCAATCTCCATGACACCGAATTCACTGGCCTCTTTCAGTGTTACCGGAATGCAGCCGACTGTAATGTCCGCACCCTTGGCTGCGTGGGCGGCAATCATCTTACCATAATCCATCTTGTAGATATGATCGCCAGCCAGAACGATGATATATTCCGGATCATAGTGGCGGATAATATCGAGATTCTGGTAGACGGCATCGGCTGTACCTTCGTACCAGCCCTCACCCATGCGCTGCTGCGCCGGAAGAACTTCGAGAAACTCACCAAACTGACCGGAGAGGAAGCTCCAGCCACGTTGCAGATGGCGTTGCAGTGAGTGTGATTTATACTGGGTCATCACCGAGATGCGGCGGATGCCTGAGTTGATGCAGTTGGAGAGCGGAAAATCGATAATTCTGAACTTTCCGCCAAATGGAACGCCCGGTTTTGCACGCCAGTCCGTCAGTGCCTTAAGTCTCGAGCCCTTACCACCGGCCAGAACAATCGCGACAGTGTTGGCTGTCAGGTGGCTGATATTACGTTCCATATGTTTATTTGGCATTAACCCCTCCCTGCAAGATCATTTGAAGGCGGCAGGATAACATCTTTGTCTGAGCGAGGCTATGAAAGAGCGGTAATCAGGAGGGCTGCGCCGGGGATTGTTTTGCGGTATAATACGACACTAAAGGTATAAGTTTGATCTGGAGGGATAATGGCTGCCATCACAAAACCAACCACACCGTTTGAAGGACAGCGGCCCGGCACATCGGGATTACGAAAAAAGGTTAAGGTTTTTCAGCAGCCCGGCTATCTCGAAAACTTTGTGCAATCCGTATACGACGTGATTGGCGACTTTTCAGGCTCAACACTGGTTGTTGGCGGCGATGGCAGGTACTACAACAAAGAGGCCATTCAGATCATACTGAAAATGGCGGCGGCCAATGGCTTTGGCCGGGCGCTTGTCGGGCGTGATGGTATTCTTTCCACGCCTGCAGCATCGTGTGTGATTCGCAAACACGGGGCTTATGGCGGGCTGATTCTTTCTGCAAGCCACAATCCCGCCGGCCCGGATGAAGATTTTGGTATTAAGTATAATATAGGCAGTGGTGGGCCGGCACCGGAAGGTGTGACCGAGGCGATTTTTGCACGCACCGGGAATATCAGTGAATACAAAACGCTCGATGTTGATGACATTACCCTGGAGCAGCTCGGTACGGTACAGATCGGGGATATGCAGGTTGAGGTCATCGACCCTGTTGCGGATTACGCGGAACTTATGCAGTCGATCTTTGATTTTGACGCGATTCGTGAACTGCTGTCAGGTGATTTCCGTATGGCATTCGATGCCATGCATGCTGTTACCGGACCCTATGCCAGAGTAATCTTTGAGGAGATGCTCGGGGCTCCTGAGGGAACTGTTATCAACGGTATTGCCAGAGATGATTTTGGCGGCGGCCACCCTGATCCAAACCTGACTTACGCCGAAGAGCTGGTTGATATGATGTATGGTGAGCATGCGCCTGACTTTGGTGCCGCATCGGATGGGGATGGTGATCGGAACATGATTCTGGGCAGACATTTTTTTGTCACACCAAGTGATTCGCTGGCGATCCTTGCAGCCAACGCCCGGCTTGTTCCGGGATATGCTGACGGCATTGCCGGCGTAGCCCGTTCCATGCCTACCAGTGCCGCCGTTGACAGGGTGGCTGCACGCCTGGGAATCGACTGCTATGAAACACCGACAGGATGGAAATTCTTCGGCAACCTGATGGATGCCGGTAAGGTGACACTCTGCGGTGAGGAGTCATTTGGAACCGGGTCGAACCATGTGCGTGAAAAGGATGGTCCGTGGGCTGTGCTTTTCTGGCTCAATATTCTTGCCGTACGTAAGGTTTCAGTTGAAGAGATTGTAAATGAGCACTGGACGCTTTATGGCCGCAACTACTACTCCCGATACGACTACGAGGGGGTTGATGCAGCAGCAGCTGAAGAGATGATGGCGTATCTGCGTTCACGTTTTGAAAAACTTCCGGGAAACAATTTTGGGGAGCGGATTGTTAAGACGTGTGATGACTTTTCCTATACCGACCCCGTTGATCAAAGTGTCAGCAGCGGACAGGGTATTCGGATACTGTTTGAAGATGGATCACGAATCATCTTCCGCCTCTCAGGGACCGGTACCGAGGGTGCCACTGTACGTGTCTACATTGAATCGTTCGAGCACGATACGGATAAGCATGGCATGAATGCTCAGGAGGCTTTGGGCGACCTGATTGAGACGGCAGGCGTAATCTCCCGGCTGCAGGAGTTCACAGGGCGTAGCGAGCCAACTGTTATCACCTGATAAATAACTTTTATACAGCATCCTAACCTTTTAATAAACAAGGATTAATATGAAAAATCTAACATCGAAGGCATATGAAGTGATTGAGGCAAGGGGGTATGATCCTTTTGCCTGTCTCGGGAGACATGAGTCGCCAGAAGGTGGCATTGTTGTTCGGGCATTTAAACCTCGTGCAGAGAAAATGTGGATTGTTGAGGAGGGGAAGCGGGCAAAGGTGATGCCCCGTATCGAGGGAACCGACCTGTTTGAGGTGGAGCTTCCAAATGGTTCATTTGAATCTTTGTACCAGTTCCGAATTGAGAACAGGGAGGGTCACAAGTGGGATGAAGAAGATCCGTACAGATTTTCTGCCATGCTGGGCGAACTTGACCTGCATCTGATTGCAGAGGGAAATCACTTCGAAAAGTACAACATTCTTGGTGCTCATGTGCGTGAGCTTGAGGGTGTATGGGGTGTCGGATTTGCCGTATGGGCACCGAATGCATCGAGAGTCAGTGTTGTTGGCAATTTTAATCATTGGGATGGCCGGGAGCACCAGATGCGTATCCGGGGCTCTTCAGGAGTATGGGAGATATTCATTCCTGCACTGTGTGAGGGAGAGGTCTACAAGTTTGAAATTCGTGCCGCCAACGGTGACATTTTTGAAAAGGTGGATCCCTATGCACAGCAGATGGAACTGCGTCCGAAAACAGCCTGTGTTGTTCACAATCCGAAAACGTACACCTGGCATGACAGCGCGTGGTTAAAAAACAGACCGGAGCACCAGTCTCTGGACAAGCCGATGAGCATATACGAAGTTCATCCGGGTTCATGGCGTAAGGGAAGTGATGAATATTTTAATTATCGCGAGCTTGCACACCAGTTGGTTGAATACTGCCAGTGGATCGGTTACACCCACATCGAACTCCTGCCAATCACGGAACACCCGTTTGATGGTTCATGGGGCTATCAGACAGTTGGCTATTTTGCACCAACCAGCCGTTTTGGTACGCCGGATGACTTCCGCTATTTTGTAGATTATTGCCACCGCAATGGAATTGGTGTGTTTCTGGACTGGGTTCCTGCCCACTTTCCTAAAGATGCACATGGTCTGGCGCGCTTTGATGGCACACCACTTTATGAGCATGAAGACCCCCGACTGGGTGAACATAAGGACTGGGGAACCTATATCTTCAATTTTGGCCGCAATGAAGTGCGTAACTTTCTCACTGCTTCGGCACTTTTCTGGCTCGATCAGTTTCATATTGACGGGTTGCGTGTTGATGCAGTGGCTTCCATGCTTTATCTCGACTATTCACGTGAAGAGGGTGAGTGGATGCCCAATAAATATGGCGGGCGTGAAAACCTTGAGGCCGTTGAGTTTTTGAAACAGTTCAATCATCTGGTTCATGAGCGCCACCGCGGCGCGGTCACCATGGCTGAGGAGTCCACCTCGTGGCCGATGGTAAGCCGCCCGACCCACCTTGGCGGACTTGGCTTTACCATGAAGTGGAACATGGGCTGGATGAACGATACGCTGAGCTATTTTGAGACTGACCCGATTCACAGAAGCTATCATCAGGACCAACTGACATTCTCTATCATGTATGCCCATACGGAGAATTTTATTCTTCCATTCTCACATGATGAGGTGGTACACGGGAAGGGCTCCATGCCGGGCAAAATGCCGGGTGATGACTGGCAGCGTTTTGCCAATTTAAGGTCACTCTACGCCTATATGTATACTCATCCCGGCAAGAAATTACAGTTTATGGGAATTGAATTCGGGCAGTGGCCTGAGTGGAACCACGACGCGTCCCTCTCATGGGATCAGTCAAATTTTATGCCGCACCGGGGGCTGCAACTGATGATGCGGGATATGAACCATCTCTATCGGGATACTCCTGCACTGTATGAGGTTGATTTTGAGTCGCATGGTTTCGAGTGGATCGATTGTAATGATGCTCTGCACTCTACAATAAGTTATATCCGCAGAGACAAGCACGGTGGGTTTGTCATTGTAGCACTTAATCTGACCCCTGTGCCCAGGGAAAACTATCGTCTGGGTGTGCCTGAATCGGGATACTACCGTGAAATTATGAATACCGATTCGGAGGCTTACGGTGGCGCCAATATTGGCAACGCCGGAGGTGTGGAGAGCCGGGCGGAAGCATGGATGAACAGGCCCCACTCGGTCTGGCTTACTCTCCCTCCGCTCTCCTGTGTGATTCTGCGCAGAGAGTAGCAGGAGTTAAATGAGGCAGGTTGATTTCTATTTCGATTTTATAAGTCCCTATAGTTATCTGGCGGCTACTCAGATAGTGGCATTTTCAGGCAAGTATGATGCTGAGTTCCACTGGGTGCCGGTTAACCTCCCCAAACTGATTAAATATTCCGGCAATACGCCACCGGCAACCGTTAAAAACAAGGCTCTCTACTCGCTCAGGGATCTGAAACGGTGGGCTGATTATCTTAATGTGCCATTTAAAATGATCAGGCCGGGTTCTTTTGACAGCAGGCCTGCACTGCGCATTGCCGCAGCACTTAAGGATCAGGAGCGGGCCCGGTTTTGTCTCGGCGTGTTCACTGCATTGTGGTCCGGCTCGGTTGATCCGGGAAGGGAGGGGTGGCTGGAAGAGGTTTTCAAACAGCAATCACTGCCGGGTTCATGGATCAGCCTGTGTAACGATGTGCTTGATGAAAACAGTGAAGCAGCAATTAAGGCGGGTGCCTTTGGAGCGCCTACATTCGTTTTGCATGGCGGCAGGTCAGATAAAAAGCGACGTCCGGAAATGTTTTTCGGCATTGATCATATGGATTTTCTTGCCCGTGCCTGTCGGCCGGATTGAGTTCAACCGAAACGGTTCATCCCTATCTGTCGCAGCTGATCGCCAAAATCAGGATAGTCGATTGAACAGTCCGTAATCACATCAACAGGAAAGGCGATGACTTCAACTTCAGAGTCTGCAATCACATCAGCAACGGGTGAACCCATACCTGATGAAGATATTTCACCAACAATCCTGTTCCCAACCAGCAGGGCGATGGTTTCGCCGGAACTTGATATACACACACTTCCTTCAAGAATCAGAAAGAGGCTATGGTTAAACTCGCCCTCAGTGATGAGCTTCTCTCCGGGCTTGTAGTGTTTGACCTCACCAAGACCGATCAGCTTTACCTGGACGTCATCAGGAAGAAGTGAAAACAGGCTGTGTTTTTCGAAAATGTCCTTTACTGAATCACTCATGTTCTACTCCTGATAATCCTTACTGATGGCCGCGCGATTATATTCATATTTTTACGCTTTGTCTTGATGCACATCACCAGAACAGAGCATATACCCTGAGAGCCGTGCCGCTAAGGTGATCAAGCCCGGTCTTTGCTTGCACGAAGATGGGTAAAAACCGACAGCGCATCAGTGGGAATACTGTGCAGTGTTGCATAGCGGGTACAAAATTCATTGTCAGCCGGGCGTAGAAATGGGTTTGTTGCCCTCTCGATGCCGATTGTGGATGGAATCGTGGGGAGTTGCGCCATGCGTTTCCTGGTGTCGGAACTGATGCGTTCATCCAGATCTCTGTTGTCCGGATCAACACTCCGGGCAAAACGGAGATTCGCCAGTGTGTACTCATGGGCGCAGTAGACCTGTGTGGCATCATCAAGCGCGGCCAGTCTGGAGAGAGAGCTCCACATCTCTCCGGGGGTTCCTTCAAAGAGCCGGCCACAGCCACCGCCGAAGAGTGTGTCGCCACAGAAGAGTGCGTCTTTCAGAAGAAATGCGATATGCCCGCGTGTGTGACCGGGAACAAAAATAATCCGGATATCGATACCGCCCAGCTGAAGGCGGGACTCCTCCGAAACCTCAATATCAATTTCAGGAATTCGGGCTGCATCACCGGCAGCACCGACCACCTGACAGGCAAATGATGATTTAAGGGGCTTGTTGCCATCGGTATGATCCCAGTGGTGGTGGGTGTTGAGAATATGGGTAAGCGGCTTGCCAAGCTCTCTGCACACTTTTCTGACCGGTGCTGCATCGGCCGGATCAACTGCAGCCATGATATCGGAATTGTCTACATCAATCAGATAGATATAGTTATCATTCAGGGCAGGGAGCTGGTATACACTGAAACCCGGATGCTGGTAAGACCACATCTGCTTAATCTAACCCTGCGGAGTCTCTAATGTCACATGGTTCAACAAAAGCTGTACTGACCGCTGTAGTCGGAAACAGCGTGGTAACCATTGCAAAGTTTATTGGATTTTCTTTTTCAGGTTCAAGTGCTCTGCTGGCAGAGGCGGTGCACTCACTTGCCGATACGGCCAATCAGGGGTTGCTCTACCTGGGATTGCGGCGCTCCGAGAAAGTGGCGGATGAGCGGCATCACTTCGGTTACGGGCAGGAGCGTTATTTCTGGAACCTGGTCTCTGCTGTAACCATCTTCTTTATCGGCTGCGTCTATACCATCATGCATGCCATCGACAGCATGGCACATGATCATCAGCCTGAGTTGAGTGTCGTCGCATTCTCCGTTATTGGCTTTGCCTTTCTTGTTGAGGGGTACGCATTTCTTGTCGCACTGGCTGAATTCAACAGGCAGCGGAAAGAGAAAGGCTGCAGCTTTATTGCCTATTTCGGGGAAACAAATGATCCGACCACACTTGCCGTCATGATTGAGGACTCTGTTGCCATGCTGGGCCTGCTGCTGGCGGCTGCCGGTATGGGAATCTCTGCCTATACCGGCTCGGCCCTGTTCGATGGTATTGCAGCATTGGCGATTGGCGTTCTGATGGGGCTGCTGGCTTTCTTTCTGGCAGCGGTGAACAAGAAATTCCTGATCAATGCAGCTGATCCGAAGATGGATGTTCTGGTGACAGGGATATGGGAGAGGGATGATCGCATCCAACGCCTGCAGCGTGTTAACAGTATTGTAATTTCACCGGATGAGAGTGTATTGATGGCGGAGCTGGAGCTTCGGGAAGAGGAGTTGTTTGCGGAGATGAGTCGAGCAGAAATTGAACAGGCCGTTCACTTTATGAAGCGTATCGATCTGATTCGCCGTTCACTGGAAGATGAGGTGACAGAAGCAGCCCCGCAGGCCAAACACATCTTTATTGAGTTTGTCGGCCTGCCGGAAACGGAAAAAACCTGATACGAACAGGTAGCATCACATTTTTCCTCTGTTAAGCTTGGGAAAATCTGAATAAGTGCGTCTGCACTAATTCAGAACGCAAAGTCAAAAATGATGTTCGGCATCAGTGCCTCACACTGCTGAGCAGCGCCTGTTGGCGTCCAGTTCCACTTTCCTGTGGAATTGTGTCAGTTTTGACTTTGCTCACAAAATCAATCACTTTCGTCATTGATTTTGGCGGGCCATCCGTAGCCCGCGAGGATACTCTGATCTTTTCAGAGTATCCCTGGCACATACGGAACGGTTTTAGTTTTTATCCAAGGAGAATGGTATGAGTGTATTGGTTGGTAAGGAAGCACCGGATTTTACCGCTGCAGCAGTAATGGCAGACGGCTCGATCAACGAGAGTTTTTCCCTGTCAGATTATAAAGGAAAGCATGTGGTTCTCTTTTTCTATCCCCTGGATTTCACATTTGTATGTCCAAGTGAATTGATCGCCTTTGATCACCGCATCAAGGAGTTTGAATCCCGTGGCGTGCAGGTGATTGGCTGTTCGATCGACTCTCAGTTCACCCATGCGGCATGGCGCAACACGCCTGTTAACCATGGTGGTATCGGCAATGTTGCTTATCCGCTGGTGGCCGATCTCAGCAAAAAGATCGCGGCTGATTATGATGTATTGGTTGATAACACCACGGTTGAAGATGAGTGTGGCGACCAGTTCCACCTCCTGGGCGGTACCGTTGCACTGCGTGGTTCATTCCTGATCGACAAGGATGGCACCGTACAGCATCAGGTGGTCAACAATCTGCCATTGGGCCGTAATATTGATGAGATGCTGCGTATGATTGATACCCTGCAATTCACCGAAGAGCATGGCGAAGTATGTCCTGCCGGCTGGCAGAAGGGCGATAAGGGTATGACTCCGGATGCAGAAGGTGTTGCATCCTACCTCACATCAGAGGCTGACAAGCTGTAGTTGTTAGAAACGGTCTCGGAGCGTGACTCGGGACATCCATGTCCCTCACCTTCGGGCGGCAAGACCGTCCACAATTGTGCAGGACAGCACAATTGCACGACTTGTCGCCCTGCAAGGTGGCACACACGGATGTGTGTCATGAAATCGGCTCTCCTGCCGATTTGTCCTGCCCTCGACCTTTTATCGCTCCGGCGCTAACCCTCTTCATGGGTGGAAACAGGCTTAACAGGCGGTCACGAAAGTGGCCGCTTTTTTTGCCCTGTTGAATGACCAATGCTGATATTGCTCTATCAGACAAGCATTTTTTTAAGCCACTCGTGAACATCAATTAATGAATTAAAACAGATAGATGCACCACTCTCTTCAAGTTCTTTTCTGGAAAAGGAATCGACAATTCCAGCCGTCAGTGCGCCTGCACGGCTGCCTGCCTTCATGTCTGCGATCCCATCTCCAATCATGATGGACTCGGCAGGATTCAGAGCCAGTGTTTCGCACGCCATCAGCACAGGCTCAGGGCTTGGCTTCTCCGCCCGGCCATCCATTTTGCCTACAATCGTCCGGAAGTAATCCTGCCAGCCAAGCAGTTCGATCTGAGCCTCAGCACGATATTGTCCTTTGCTGGTGACAATGGCTACCGGAACACCCTTACTCCGGAGCCAGGAAAGCAGCGGCTCTGCGCCCTCAATGGTTTTAATCTGTTTGAGGTAGTCGGCATCGTGCAGCTCCAGAAATCTGGTAGCAGCTTTCTCTTTGTGTTCGCCAAACAGTGATTTCATGCCGCAATCACCCCGCCCGGTGTGACGTTTGATGGCTTCAGGCGTCATGGTCGCCATGCCATACTCTGCCAGCGTACGGTTAAGCGCATTGATAATGGGTGGAAAGGCATCAACCAGCGTGCCATCCATGTCAAACAGTACACCCCTGATACCCTGTTGCTGATTCATACGCCTCTCAGTGCCTCAAGCTCATCAATAATCATCGCCCTTAGCCGCTTCGTAGCCGGACCCGGTTTACCGCTGCCAACCGGCTCTCCATTAATCCTGCAGACAGGGAGCAGGGCGCTGGTTGTGCTGCTCATCATGCACTCGCTCAGCCCGCTTTCAGTCAGTTTCCATGGTCGCTCTTCAACGTTCACAGCGGCCTTCTCTGCGACTCGAATGACCATCTTGCGCGTGATGCCACCCAGAATCCGGTGATCCAGCGGGTGAGTTACGAGCGTGCCGTTAATCAAGGCAAACACGTTGGTGGAACACCCTTCAAGCAGATGTCCTTCGCCATCAATCCAGAAGGTTTCATCCACGCAATTCGCAGCAGCCTCCTGTTTTCCCATAACGCTGGCCAGAAGTGCAATGGATTTGATATCGCATCTTCCCCAGCGAAAATCTTTCAGCGTGATAGCCGATACACCCTCTGTAAGCTTTTCATCGGAGGGCATGGGCAGATCCCTGATTGTGATAATGAGTGAAGGGGTCATGGATTCAGATACCTGATGCGAGCGGGGAGCAATACCCCGGGTAACCTGAATGTAGGCCATGGCATTGGTAAAAGGATTTTTCTCGTAAGTCTGCTGCACCAGTGATTCCAGCTCCGGCAGTGTAACAGGAAGGGGAATTCTGATGGCCTCGCACGAGTGTTGCAGACGCTGCAGATGGGGCTCTATATCCAGGAAGGCTCCACCGAAGCAGGCGATCACTTCATAAACACCATCGGCAAACTGGAAGCCACGATCTTCAATATGAATTGATGCATCATCAAGCGGCAGAAATCTACCGTTGACGTAGGCTGTGAGGCTCTTTTTCACCCTCCGGTTGAAGCCTCTTCACTGCTTCGCCACCACAGGCGCAGCCTGTCCCACTGACGCCCGACCCAGGACGCCTGTTCAACACTCTCCGATGCTTCCATAGAGACAGCGGTAAGTATCTGTTCATTGCCGCCATCACGGACAACGGCTTCGATGGTTCCAATCAGGTCACCCTGTTTAATCGGAGCCTTCAGGGGTGATTCATAGCGAAGCCTGAAAGAGAGCATGGTTTCATTACCCTTTGGCATGGTGACCCAGATGGGGCTGGACGGCTTTAACCAGACGCTTTCACTGGTGCCTTCAAAGACTTCTGCCTGCCTGCGGATATCACGTTCTGCAGGTCGCAGCGTGATAAAATTCCTGAATCCGTGCAGTAGAAGTGTACGGGACTGTTGCTGTCGGGCCTTGTCGGATTCTGCCCCGAAGACAGCAGATATGAGGCGGGTGTTGTTTCGCTCGGCAGAGGCAACCAGACAGTATCCGGCCTCTTCTGTGTGGCCTGTCTTGATGCCGTCAGACTCAGGCATGCTCCAGAGCATACGGTTTCTGTTCCACTGGGTACGCCCATCAAAGGTGTAGCTCTTTTCACTGACGAGCGCGTACTGCTCGGGGAAGTCCCGCCACAATGCAGCACCGAGCCTGACCATATCGAGGGCTGAACTGTAATGCCCTTCCACAGGAAAGCCGGTCGCATTAACAAAATGGGTATGTGTAAGGCCAAGTCTTTTGGCTGTCTCATTCATACGGGTGACAAAAGCCTCTTCAGATCCTGAGATGTGCTCAGCAATGGCAACGCATGCATCATTACCGGAAAGGGTGGATATACCATGAAGCACCTGTTCAATGGTTGGCTTCATACGAGGCTCAAGAAACATGGTGCTGCCGCCGATCTTCCATGCTTTTTTACTTACCGGAATTTGTTCGCCCGGGTCAAGACGCCCCAGTTTGATATCCTGAAAAGCCAGATAGAGGGTCATGATTTTTGTCAGGCTGGCAGGGGCAAGCTCAACGTTCTCATTGTGACTGCTCACCACCTGACCGGAACGGGCATCCATTAATGCCCATGATTTTGCCTCTATGGCAGGGGATTGAGGCCAGTTGACAGCGGATGCCGTCAAAGGAATAAACATCATGATAAGGAAAATTATCCGTTGAAACTTTGCCTTCATTACCATTGCCAGTTCTCCTCCGGTTCTGCGGTCCATTTCATCTCCTGCGGTAGTGCGGGGGGGCGCACATGAAGCCTGTGTGCGTGCAGCATCATTCGCGCATGGTTTTTACCGCCGTAGCGACGATCACCAAGAATGGGGCATCCTAAGTAAGAAAGATGGATTCGCAATTGATGAGTTCGTCCGGTATGCGGAATCAGGCGAATCAGTGCTCTTCCTGAATGTCGCTCGATCACTTCCGCTTCGGTTTCACAGACTCTACCGGCTCCGTCAATGTGGTAGCATCCCCGGCTGTCCCGACGGTTTCCGATCGGCTGCGTGATTCGCCGGACATCCCACTCGGGGGCCGGATCAACAACGGCAAGATACGATTTACTGACATGGCTGTGCCACAGCTTCTGCATCTGATCCAGTTTTCCCGGCTCTGAGCAGAAGAGCATCAGTCCTGAAGTGTCACGGTCAAGCCGGTGAACCGGACGAAGCCCGGCAGCCGCTTTGTCTGAAAGTTTCAGATAATGGGTGAGCTCATCAGGCAGTGTGCCCTGGCTGCGGTGCAGTGCTTCCTGGGCATACTGTCCACTCTGTTTATGGATCAGATAGAAGGGCGGTGAATTCCACAGTAACTGCGCTTCTGAAAAGGGGATGAGCTTCTCATCATCAAGCATGACAATGCGCACCGTTTCGCCGCCATGCATCATTTGCCCGATGTGTCTACAGCGTTTTCTGTTGATATAGACCCCGCCTTCATGAATGGCGCGACGAATGCGCTGTTTTGAAAGTGGAAGGTTGCCAATTAAAAACCGGTCAAGAGGGGTATCTTCCGGTTGCGCGGGGACCGTGAGTGAATGATCCTGAAAACTGCCCATCAGGTTGAAGCAGCGTTCAGGGCTGAGAGAACCTCATCATGGCTTTCACAGATATTCATCAGTTCAAAACCGTGATCAACCGACATCACCAGATTTTCGTGGAGCCGGGCATGAATCTCCTTCCACATGCTGCCGTAGAGAACCAGAGGTCTGGGCTCAAGCACGTTGATGGCCAGAAGATCCCAGCTCATGGCCAGTTCTGCCAGTGTTCCAAGCCCGCCGGGAAGCACCAGATAGGCATCGGCAGCCTCAATCATCACCTGCATGCGTTCAAAGAAATCATTTGCTCTGATCTCTTCACTCAGTGTGTTGTCAGGAGGCGTTGGAAAGCGCTCCAGAGTAACGCCCCGAACATGACCGCCACCCAGCCGTATCCCTTGTGAAAATGCAGCCATCATCCCCTGATGGCCTCCTGTCATACCATCCCAGCCAGCTCTCCCCAGTCTGCAGGAGAGTTGCTGAACATCTGCAAAGATTGGCTCGTCAGGGGCAATTCTGGACGATCCGAAAGCTGTAATTCGCCTGCGCTTGGTGTTCATGACTGCCCGGTCCTGACTATTCAATCACAACAATGGCGTTGCTGTAGCCCTGCTGCTGAAGTGAAAGCACATTGGTTTCTATATTCTTTTCATTATCGTACGGGCCAATACGGACCCGAAAGATTTCGGGATAGCCGCCATCTTTTGCATAGATCGCAACATTGGGATAGTCGCCCTGAAGTTCGCTCTTTAACCGGCTGGCATTGATCTTTGAGGAGAATGCACCAAGCTGAATATACATGGCACCATGCCGGGCAGCAGGCCCGGCTGTTGTTATTGCACGCCCCGGAGTGCTGATAACGGGACGTGGAGATGTGGCCGTTACGTTTCCGGGCCTGTTGCCGGTGGCGGCTGCCATCATGCTGTTGCTCAGCACTTCAACACGCACAGGCGCAGTGCCGGCATTGTCATAGCCAAGTGTTCTGGCTGCAGCATAGGAGAGGTCAATCACCCGGTTTTTAACAAATGGACCCCGGTCATTCACGCGAACGACAGCTGAGCGCCCGTTATCGAGGTTGGTAACGCGCACCATGGTTGGCAGGGGCAGGGTTTTGTGAGCCGCAGACATGGCATGCATATCATAACGCTCACCATTGGCAGTCTTTTTACCATGAAATTTGGTTCCATACCATGAGGCAATGCCCGTTTCATTGTATCCATCTGCGGATGCCAGCGGGTAGTACCAGCGGCCTGCAATTTTATAGGGGTTGCCCGTCTTTTTGTAACCACCACTGCCACTTGGAAGTTTGGCCGGACGTTGCGGATCGTATGATGAAGGTGCGGAGTCTCTGCTGGAGCCTGAGTAATTCACATGCGATTTACCGCAACCTGAGAGCAACAGGAGTAATGCTACAGTTGCAGTCATCACCATTGTGTTCATGAAGGCGGCTCTCATGATTCGACACTGCATTGCGGACATCCCAGCATATTTGCCAGTTCCGTGATAGCCATGGCGTAGTTATAGGAACGGTTCCAGCGCGTAATAACGTAAAAATTATAGTGAACAAGTGCGGTACGCTTGCCCTGAGACGTTTTTCGCTGGATAAGTGCTATCCTGTCATCATCACTCCAGATATCAGGAAGCTCCAGCGCTGCATGCTTGCGCACTTCACCCAGGCGCCGCCACTTTTTTGTTTCATCACGCAGCATTTTCGCAAAAACCACTTTCCGGGGAACCCTATCCAGCCACCGGGCAACAGGACGCTGCTGATCCCAGCCGTGCTTACGGAAATAGTTGGCGACACTGTTGATAATATCATCCGGTGACTCCCATACATCCCGGCGACCATCACTATCGGCGTCCACAGCATAGCCACGGTAGGAGGAGGGGATGAACTGGGTTGTGCCAAAGGCCCCTGCATAGGATCCCCGGATAGATGTCGGAGAAAGTTTTTCCTCCTGGCAGAGCTGTAAAAATTCACCCAGTTCATTACGGAAAAAGGCAGCACGCCTCGGGTATCCTGTAGATAATGTATAAAGGGCATCCAGCACACGATCCTTCCCCTTATAATGGCCATAGCGTGTCTCCATTCCAAGAATGGCCGCAATGATCTCCGGCTGGACGCCATAACGCTTCTCCGCACGCTCAAAAATCTGCTGATGCTCTTTCAGATAGGCCAGGCCCTTGTCCGCCAGCTTCCGGTTAACGAACAGGGGACGATACTCCTTATAAGGTTTTGACTCATACGGTGTTTTTATCCGTTTAATCACACTTTTGTCATACGTGGCCTGGGAGATGGCCTGTTCGATGAAGTCGATTCCCAGGCCTGTCTCCTGCTGCAGTTTCAGGACAAGTTCCTGACGGGGAGAGCTGTCTGCAGAGAGGGCGGATACAGGCGTCATAGAGAGGGCCGCCAGTGTGGCTGATCCTGAGAGGATCAGCTTGCGACGGACAGCGTCCGGTGTTTTGTTTGAACTCTGTTCAGGCATGGCGAAAGCCTAGCGGCAGGATGGTCAAACCGATAGAGGAAAGCTTGAGGATGGCGTGTAATTTCTGCCTGTTGGAAAATGCTGTAATAACTTTAGAAGATAAATTCGCGTTTTTCCGGCAGCCCTTCCATATCCTGCAGAAGGGTCTCAAACAGAGTTGTTTTGGTACAGGCGGAGCCACGATATTTCATGTGAACAAGTGAGAGTACCGGATTCTTTCCAATGAAGGCAACGATTTGACCATGATCGGCCAGCATCGCTTTAATATGCTCAGGAACCTCTTCAAGGGCTGCAGCCAGGACGATAACATCAAAGGGCCCGTGAATGCCTGCACCGGCAAGCTGGCCTGCATCCATGGCGTTAACGTGCACAACCGTGGCGTTGCTGACACCGTGTGACTCAAGATTACTCCTGGAAAGCCGGGCAAGTTCGTCATGAATTTCACAGCTCACAACTTCTCCGGTACGCATAGCAAGCATGGTTGTCAGGAACCCGGTACCTGTACCGATTTCAAGCACTCTTTCTGTACCGGTCAACTTAAGTATGTTCATGATGCTGGCCTCCTGAAGAGGGCTAAGCATCTCCTGATCACAGGGGAGGGGAACATGTCCTTCCATGTATGCCAGACTGCGCAGACTCTCCGGGAGATACTCTTCACGGGGCAGGGACTCGATCATATCCAGAAGCTCCGGCTCCAGCACCTTGCAGCATCGAATCTGGTATTCAACCATGTTCCGGCGAGCAGCTTCCAGTGTTGCAGTGTTCATGAACGATCCCCCGTCGTAAATTGGCCGCTCCACGCATCCTGCATTTACGGCACTTGTGCATCCGTGCACATCAAGCTAAAGCCTGCAACAGCAGGCTAAAAATGACAAGTTTTCAGTGGTGGCTAACAGGGTGGAGCGACTACTGATTATCAGAAGTAAGTTTGAAATCTCTGAGCACTTTACCAACATCGCCGAGACTTCCGGTGGCAAAGATAAGTCTGTCATCTATCTCCACCTGCAGTGCAATCGGATTGCCACATGTCAGCAGCAGAGATGGCGAAACGTGGTCAATCTTTACGCTCTCTCCCGGTTTAAGCAGTGCCTCCTGGAGCAGGAGCGGTGGGTCTCCGGGTGAGTGGAGCTGTAACCAGACATCAGCATCCACTGCCGTTAGTCTGTATTGATGTGTGGCCCCGGTATCAGTACTTTTTTCATCCTCAACCGCTTCAGGAGAGGGCTCAGTCTCTACTGCAGGCTCCTCTGTTACTGACATCTCAGCCTCTACAACCGGTGCTGGAACTGTTTCATCCACAGTCAATGGTATGCCGGAAGGAGAAACTTCTGATTTTTCGATTGGCGGTGAGAGTTTGTCTGAACCGCTGTCATCAAAGAGGTTGAAAAGGATGAAGAAAACAATAAATGCCAGAGCAGCAATAATGACCCAGGTTCTGTTTGGAGCAAGGGGGGCGTCGGGAAAGGTTAGTGGCTTCGTAAGGACGTACTGTCCTGTTTTCAACAGTTCCACAGATTTGCTGACATCGACATTCAGGTAGCCTGCATACTGTTTCAGAAAACCGATCGCATAGACCTGGCCCGGCATTTCATCCCAGTTGCCGGATTCCAGAGCATAAAGATAGGCTGCCCGTAGCTTCAGAGAGAGGGCAATCTCTTCGATGCTGAGCTCCTGAGCCTCGCGTGCACGCTTCAGGCAGCCTGAAAGCTCCAGCAGAAGTTCTTCGCGGGAGGATGCCCCACCTACGTTTTCAGGGCACTCGCCCGTCTGGTCACTCATGATTAGTGAAGTTTATCCAGTTCATCGGCCGCCCAGGCACGATCCGGCTCTGAAGCCGACTGATCCCTGAACATTCTCAGCCGGGTACGGGCCGCAGGATAATCCTTTTGAAGTTTCAGCACCCCGATCAATCCTTCCACAACAGTTCGATTGTTTCGCTCTTCTCTGAGCATGCTTTCATAGAGAGCTCTGGCATCATCAAGGCGGTCAGATACAACATATGCCTGGGCCTCCTTAATACGGGACAGTATCTGCCTTGAGCCAAACCTGTCAGCGTTCCTGTAGACGCTGATTGCCTCATCGTACTGCTTTAAGCCCATCAAAGCGTCGCCAAGGTTGATGCGTGCTTTATACTGGTTTCGGTAGCGTGGATCATCAAGCGCCTTTTCCAGCTGCTTTTTAGCCTCATCGAAACGCTTCAGTTCAAGAAGAAGTGCTCCATAGTTGTTATGGCTTGTTGATCCTCCACCGGCATGTATGGCCCGTTTGTAGTACGATTCGGATTTTTTCATATCACCATACAGGTACCATGAATAGGCCAGAAGATTCAGGGTTTCAGGCTGATTCGGGTTGATCTCGTCAGACAGCATCAACTCTTCAAAGGCCTTTGGCAGCTGGTTTTTGTGCAGCGCGTCCAGGCCGAGGTCATAATGAGCCCTGGCTTTCTTGAGCTGATTTTCTTCATGCATTTTGCTGGCCGCACTCTGGCAGCCGCCAAGTAGCAGGGTGCTGACTATCAAAAGGGTCAGGATAACAACCGGTTTTCTGTTCACAGGAATCGCTCCACAAGTGCATGAATTGGACGCAAGGCACGATCATCAAGCGCCTTTAAGTCACAGAAGATAGCACTATCGAGTGAAGAACGGCACTTGCAGTGATTTATGTCACGCCGTTTTTCTCCAAAGTAAGCCTGAAGCATGCGCTGAGCCTTCTCAACATTGGCGTGCATCACCGCCACGATCGAATTAACCGAGACATCCTCCTCCTCTTTATGCCAGCAATCGTAATCTGTGCTCATGGCTACCGTGGCGTAGCAAACTTCAGCTTCACGGGCCAGTTTGGCCTCCGGCATGTTGGTCATGCCAATAACATCCATACCCCAGCTTCTGTACAGTTCCGATTCGGCACGGGTAGAGAACTGGGGCCCCTGCATGACCAGATAGGTGCCTGATGCATGCGTGGTGATTCCGGCACTGCTGCAGGCCTTTAGAAGATCACTCTGCATATTTTTACAGAGCGGGTCTGCCATGGAGACATGCGCCACGACCGGGCCGTCAAAGAAGGAGCTCTCACGATTTCGGGTTCTATCGACAAACTGATCCACCATAACAAAGTGTCCCGGAACAATCTCTTCACGCAGCGAGCCGACAGCGGAGATTGAGATGATGTTTGTAACACCTGCAAGTTTCATTGCATAGATGTTGGCGCGATAGTTGATTTTGTGAGGGGGTATTCTGTGATTATCACCGTGACGGGGAAGAAAAATAACCTCTTCGCCGTTTATCTTTGCCAGTAGAAGGTCGGCTGATGGAGGGCCGTAAGGGGTGTCAATCTGAAGGTGGTCAAGAACTTCAATGCCGTCTATCGCATAGAGGCCGCTTCCACCAATAATACCGGTACGCTCCTGTGACATCCGCCTACTTCTCCTCAAGGTCCCTGTTTTCTGCTTTAAGCTGTCCACAGGCCGCCATGATATCCTGACCCCGTGACCGCCTTACGGTGGCACGAATACCTTTAGAAATCAATTGTTTTGCGAATTCGTTCATGTGTTGCATTGAAGAACCGGTGTAACTGCTTCCAGGATAAGTATTAAAGCTTATGAGATTAACCCGTTCACGATCCCGGTTCACAAAACCTGCGATCAGATCAACATCTTCAGGCCGGTCATTAATGCCAGTCAGCATCACATATTCAAGTGTAATGTGCCGCTGTTTGCCGAGCGAATAACGGTTCAGACATCGACGAAGTTCCTGTAGAGGATATTTCCTGTTAATTGGAACCAGCGTGTCCCGAAGCCTGTTCTCAGCCGCGTGGAGCGAAATGGCAAGGTTTACCGAAGCAATCTCACCGAGCCTGTCAATCTGTGGTACAAGTCCGGATGTTGAGAGTGTAATGCGCCGCTTTGAAAGCTTTGGTCCATCAGGGTCGGTAAGAGAGCTCAGGCTTTCATGGACTCCCTCTTCATTGGCCAGTGGTTCGCCCATACCCATATAGACGACATGGGTGACTGAGGCTTTTAACTCGGGGATAAGAGGCTCTTTTAAGATATCCTGCTTCACAGCAAGAACCTGAGCAACAATCTCACTGCCTGTCAGATTGCCTTCAAAATCCTGAGTGCCGGTGTGGCAGAAGGGACAATCCAGAACACAGCCCACCTGTGACGAGATGCAGACGGTGCCGCGCTTCTCCTCGGGTATATAGACGCTCTCCACCATTTTTCCCTTCAACCTGCCTGATGTGAGCATAAACAGATATTTTCGTGTTCCATCGGTTGAGCACTGCCGCTGAACCAGTTTCAGAGGTTCACAGATCAGTGAACTACTCAATCGCTCTCTCAGGCTTTCCGGGATATTGAGCATCATGGCGGGATCAAGAATCCCCCGGTTGCGCCATTGAAGTACCTGCTTTGCACGGTAACCCGGCACACCCCATGACTGCATGAGCAGGGTCAGGTTTTCAAGCCTGATAGTCGGTAGCTGAGGGGTAGTCTGAGGCATGCCGGCATTGTACAGTTTATCATCTATTAATGTAGTCTCGCTGCGTATGATACTTGCTTCAGAAGACCCGATCACTATCCCCAAAGCTGATTTTGATGCGATGTTTGCGTTTGCTAAAACCGTGTTCCGGCTCAAACATAATCAGGAGTACGTAGAGAAGCTGGAGCATCTGCTTCCCGAAGCGGCAAAAATAAGACCTGGCGCTCCGGGCATTCTGATGGGGTTTGACTTTCACCTGACCCATGAAGGTCCAAAGCTGATTGAGGTCAATAACAATGCGGGCGGACTCTATATTGGAAATGGGATATGGCTGCCTCAACCGGATATTGCTGAACTGGAGAGTGATTTCAAAGACCGGATTCTGGGCATGTTTCCCGATACCTGGCGAACCATTGCAATTGTGGATGAGGATATTGAAAAACAGTTTATGTATCCTGAAATGCAGGCTTACGCAGCACTTCTTGCCAATGATGGGAGAGAGGTTTTCCTGGCCAGTCCTGAGCAGCTTCAGTCCAATGGGGATGGCCTCTATATCAACGGTAAACGTATTGATGCGATCTATAACAGGCATACTGACTTTTATCTTGAAAGCAGAGCCATGCGCCATATTAAGAGCGCATATCTTACAGGCCGGATTCAGGTCAATCCCCATCCGCGCAGTTATGCACTGCTGGGTGATAAATCGCGCATGTCCGACTGGTGGCACAGAGGCCTCCTGGAAGGAACAATCAGTGATGAGACAATTTCTCTGATACGGGCCATCGTGCCTGAAACGCACCTGATGAATGAGTATGATCCGGAAGCAGCCTGGCAGGAGAGGAAATCATGGGTGTTTAAGCCCTCGGCCCGTCATGGCGGTAAAGGGGTGCTGCTTGGTAAAAGTATCAGTCGCAAACGGTTTGATGGACTGAACAGGTCAGAGACGGTGATGCAGAAGTTTGTTCCTGCCAGTCAGATAGAGATCAATGGCAACAGCTTTAAATTCGATGTGCGGCTCTACACTCAGGGCGAACGCCTGATCGCGATGGCAGGGCGGGCATGGCAGGGCCAGGTAACCAACTTCCGCTCAAAGGGGAGTGGATGGGTTCCGCTTGATGTTGGCTAGTGTTCACAGCATTGGTGCAACATGAGTGATCGCACCATCGCTGTTGTTGTTCCTCTTCTCAATGAGGCCAAAAGCCTGCCTCAGCTGTTTCAACTTCTTGATGGTTTAGATGCAGATGAGATCATACTGGTCGATGGCGGATCGACAGATGGCAGTGATCAGTTGCTGGCTGAGAGTGGTTTTCAGTGGATCAATAGCCTCTCGGGAAGGGCTGTTCAGATGAACAAAGGGGCAGGGGAGTGCGTATCCGATATTCTCCTTTTTATTCATGCAGATACAGATATTTGTTCAAGTCATATTTCGGCTGTTAAAGAAGCCATGAGGAGTGCCGATAACGTAGGTGGCCGTTTCGATGTTCACCTCTCGGGCAACCGCCCTGCATTCAGATTGATCGAATGGATGATCAATCTGCGTTCCCGCCTCACAAAAATAAGCACAGGAGACCAGTGTCAGTTTGTTCGTCGTATCGTGTTTGAGTCTCTGGGTGGGTTTCCCGAGCAGCCTTTGATGGAAGATATCGAGCTCAGCAAACGTTTGAAGCAGCTGGGGAAGATCGCCTGCCTGCGGGACAGGGTCACGACATCGAGCCGCCGCTGGGAGCAGTTTGGTATATTCCGAACCATCCTGCTGATGTGGAAGCTGCGCCTTCTCTATTGGCTGGGTGTCCCGCCACAGCGGCTGGCTACGATGTATCGCGATGCGCGATAGCTCGCAATCGCATGTTGAGTGTCTATACTTATCCAATGGAAGGGCGCACCGGCATGGAGGAAATATGTCCGTATATATGAAAAGAAAACAGGGAATTAATTCCCTGTATCAACGCTATTATACAGTATCGCACGAGTGTGCGCTTTCGGGCCAAAGCGGATGTTGAGAATTTATCAATCAAAATGTTTTTATGAATAGTCTCTGGGCAGTTCCAATTTCATCAGTTGTTTCCCTTAGCCCTGAGCAGTCTATAACTGTAATTCGTGCTATTTTCCGAGCGGAATGCGGCTACGCTAAACTTGGGCCATCGGCACTAACTATTTCTGATAGGCTCATGACCCCAGACGGTGGTATAGATGCGGAAGTCAATGCCACCCAAAGAATGGGAATACCAACAGATTGTATTTTTCATTCTGGCATCACTGGATTCCAAATAAAATCAGGAACTACTTTTAAACCTTGGACATCGAATTCGATTCGGGGCGAATTACTCAATAGTAAAGAGGAGCTGTGCTCTGAAGTTGAGCGACTAATTCATCGAAATGGCCACTATACGATTATTTGTACTGGTCATGATTTGACGCCAGAACAGCGCAATGATGCAAAAGGCCTAATAATGGCTGTTCTAGCTGAAAAGGGATTTGAAGGATACGAGGGGAAAATCGATGTGTTAGGAGCAAGTCAAATTACAGAATTCGCCGAGCGCTACCCTGGAACCGCATCTCTATTGACTGCTGATCCAGTTCAGGAAGCCTGGACTCTTGAAGAGTGGCGGCATGATGCGCATATGACAAACGCCTTCGAAGAGTCACCTGAACAGACTGAAATAATCTCCCATCTTCGGGCGGATCTACAAGGTGAAACTAAACACATTCGAATTCTTGGTGAAGCAGGCTTAGGCAAGACTCGTATCGTTCTTGAGTCATTAAAAGACGAGGCGATCTCACCCTATGTACTTTATATACAGCATGGTTCTCAGTTTGATCAGACCAAACTCTTTCTACATTTACTGAAATCTGGCCATGACAAACCACTCATATTGGTCATAGATGAACTTCCTGAGAGCGAACTCTCAGATATATGGAGACATCTAAAGCCACGCTGTGGTCATTTGAAAATTGTTTCAATGGACCATGGGCGAGATGAAACACGCGATGAGGAAATTGATCGAATAGATACGCCATATCTGCCGGACGACACAATTAAAAAGATACTTGCCCATCGTGTTGGAGAATCACGGGAACTAGATCGGTGGGTCAAAATCTGCGAAGGATCACCCCGAGTAGCCCAGGCCGTAGCTGACAATCTGTGCGCTAATCCCGCCGACTTATTAAAGCCGCCGGCTACGATTCCCATTTGGACTAGATTTCTTCATGGATACGGAAACCGGGATGAAGCAAGTGCAAGGCAAATTGATTGTGTTGCCCAGCATTTAGCACTATTCAGCCGATTTGGTTATGAAGCTCCAGTTGGAGAAGAAGCGGCGTATATCGCTGAACTAATTCGTAATATTGACCCAACTATTGGCTGGGCTCGCTTTCAAGAGATAGTACAAGACCTTCGTGCGCGAAGAGTATTGCAAGGTAGTCGAACACTATTTTTTGTTCCAAAGGCGCTGCATATCTATTTGTGGAAACAATTTTGGGAGCGTTATGGGCGAGGGTTTGATTTTACTCGAACATTTTCCTCCATGCCTGAGTCTCTGCACACTTGGTTTATGAACATGTTCAAATATGCGGGTGGAGCTGATACTGCTCATGTTATTGATGATATTCTTAATTTAGAAGGCATTTTCTCTCAAAACGAAATTTTAACGTCAGAAAAGGGATCTCAGTTTCTATCCATTCTAGCTGAGGCCAAGCCCACTGCAGTATTGAGACTTCTTGAAGCTACTATTGGGAAATGGACTAACGAAGAATTGTTGGAATTAAGGGGAAATAGACAACAATTCGTCTGGACGCTTGAGAAGATTGCGGTCTGGCCGAGCTACACTGTTAGAGCAATGCAACTGCTAGCCCGATTGGCTGTTAATGAAAATGCTAAGAACTCCAATAATTCTAAGGGAACGCTACTTGGCCTCTTTCGCATAGGCCCCGAGTGGGCTGCAACGGAATCTTCCCCTGAGGCAAGACTTCCAGCTTTTCTGAAACTTCTTCGAGCTCAAAGTGATGCCGAGCGACATCTTGGGCTTGAAGCTGCAGAAGCATCGCTCGACACTCGTGGCATGGGGTTCAGAACTGTTGGCCCTGAGTATCAGGGTTTAAAAGAAAGAGCAAAATTATGGATGCCCGGAACATATGGTGATTGGTGGCAAGCTCAGTTCGTTTATTTCCAGACCTTGGTCAATGAAACAAAAAATTGGCCATCTCATCTCCGTCCTGAAGTTTGTAATGCATTACTTAATGCTGTTGAACACCAGATACGAACACCACCATGTACGGGGCTAGCTTTTCAGGTATTAGACACTCTGGTCAATGATCGGGCAATGCTGCCAGAAAAGCTAAATAGTTTCTTTTGGCATTGGAGAGAATATAAGGACGATGGTAAGCATCCTGAAATAACAAAGAGACTACAAATATTTGAACGCCGCTACACGAGACGTGATTTAGTAAGCCGATTTAATCGTTATGTACTTGATGTAGACTGGCTTGAGTGGGAGGAGGGGCGTAGAGAGCAGAGAGGAAAGACTAGATCTCGTGCAAAAGTACTTGTAAAAGCTTTGGCTCGCCGTATAGCACGATCCCCTGGAAAGTTTTATGAAATTCGTCATCTCCTAACTCCAGAGAAAAGCGCTCAGGGGTTATGGCTTTTTGGTGAGCAGCTTGCTCAAAACGATGCAGATAGAATTCTTTTATCCCAACTTATTGAGGCCACCCTTACGGCTAAACACCAAACCTGTTTGTACGGTTACCTTTCCGAATTAAGGAAAGACAACAAAGAGCTATATATTACCACTGTAGATGGTTTCCTTGATTCGGAAAGCACTGCTTGGTTAGGGACGCATATTGCACTTAGCTCTGACTACGATGATGATTTGTTTGTGAAGTGTTTGAGTGTATTGGATAAGGGATGGATTTCTCCTCAACAGTTCAGTTCACTTCGATATGGGAGGTCAATTGATCACGTTCCTAGGGAACGGCTAAAAACTTTATTTCAACAACTAAATTCCCATCAGTCTGAGGAGTCTATGTATTTATTGGTTGAGTTACTAGACTCGATCCCATTCAATGAGTCCTCTCCAGTTGATTCAGGATTTGTATTTGGAGTGGTGTCATGGTCTGTGCCTGGTGATGAAGGCCGAGATGTAATGAGGGGATATCATTGGAAAAATGTATCTCAAAAGTTAATTAAGTGGGATGAGAACTGTGCATTACCGCTACTTGACATATTGCTTACTAAGATGAGAGAGGTTTTCCGCTTAAGCTACGACTCGGATGTTGAGCCCCTTGCGAATGAGTTAGTACAAGCAAATCCTTCAGGTGCCTGGGGAGTCATAAAGGCTCATTTCGAAGAAACTCTCCCGAAGTGGCGGAGCGATATATTGAATTGGCTTAAAGGAGGGCTAGGAGGGTTTGAAGAAAAAGAGCCTAGAGGCGCAATCGCTGATTTGCCACTTCAAGAAATCTTTGAATGGATTGATGAAAACCCAGAATCGAGGGCGGGACTCATAGCTTATGCGGCTCCCCGAACACTCGATGACATAAATGGAGGAAAACTCACGCGAGAGTTGCTTCGTAAATACGGGCAGCTCGACGGAGTTCAAAGCGGCATCAGCGCCAATTTCCACTCCGGAGGATGGAGCGGGCCTACAAGCGCCTATTTGAAACGTAAGAGAGAGAAGTTTCGTCGATGGTTGGCTGCTGGATTTGATCATGAGATTACGCAGTGGATTGAGTCAGAAATTGAGTATTTGGATAGAAATATTGAACGAGAAGAGATCAACGAAGAACGATCCCGATTCGATTGAATTTTCGCCAAATATATCAGGGATGGGTAGAATCTCTAAAGTCTGCTTTTGGCCGAATGAGGGCAGTTGGAGGCTGGTTCAAGTACCGTATAACAAAGCGCCGCTGTCGGACAAATTTTCCGCTGCGCTTCGGTTTGCCCCAGAGCACGGCGTTAGAGTGGGTTATGAATGAATGAGGTCGCGGATAACAGACTGCATGTGATCATCATGTGTAAGGCACCGGTTACAGGGCGTGTGAAAACACGGCTGACGCCGCCATATTCAGCGGATGAAGCTGCTGCCATCTACCGGGCAATGGCTGAGACGGTGATCAAGCGAACCTCCGGTATGTTTCCAGATGTCCGGATTGCATCAGATGATATTTCACATCCGTTTTTCAGACAGTTTGAACTCAACATGATTGATCAGGGTGAAGGTGATCTGGGTGATCGGATGACGCGTTTGATGCAACAGGCATTTAATGATGGTGCCGGTTCGGTTCTGTTTCTGGGTACGGACTCCCCGCACATGCCTGAATCACGTCTTGTTGAAGCCGCTGAACGCCTAAACGATTACGATGTGGTGGTCGGTCCCGTTGAGGATGGTGGTTACGACCTGATCGGTATGAACAGGCCCTGCCCGGAGCTCTTTGAAAACATTCCGTGGAGCACGGAACTGGTGTTACAGCAGACTGTTCAGCAGGCCGAAGTCGCTTCGATCAGCCTGACACTTCTGGATATGGGTTATGATCTTGACGGGCCGGAGAGCCTGCGCAGAGCAGCCCCTATCTGGAACGCGCCTGTTTCTCTACCGGAAAAATATCAGAAAAATTAAGTTTCAGATGAGCGATATCCCGACTGAGCTGTGAATAGAGGCCGGCATTGGTCAATGGCAGTTGCAACGGCTTATGCAGGAATGACTCAGTCTCCGGTATATGGGATCGTTTTCCGGATGACCAGATACCCGGATGCTCATCCTCCTCACACATCGCCTCCAGCAGCAGGTGTGAGATTTGAATCAGCATGGTCACGGCCTGCATGTCAGAGGGCCATGTATCGGGTTCATGCCATTCAGGGTGGTGGTGATAATAGATGAAGCGATGAACACTCCGTGGAAGACGCCAGTGAAGGCCCAGCATCATACCTGCATCAATGTGTGTGTAGCCGAGAACATCCCACTCAGCCTTAAGCGGCGGGGTCCCCGAAGCAATAGCTTCACGTAGTCGGTCAAGCTTCTTCTCATCTTCAATATGGAGAATTACCAGCCTGCCAATATCGTGAAACATTCCAAAAAGACTGGCTGCACGCGCTTCGAGAACATGACTGTACCCTGCCAGAGCTCTCGCGATAAGTGATATAGCCTGACTATGAAACCATATCCGGCGAACCTCGATATCGGGCTCTTCTTTGTTATCAAAATCGGGAACCACCGCCTGAAGTATCAGATCATGAGCGGTATCCATGCCCAGCCGGGTGAGCGCTAAAGCAACACTGGTTACCGGTTTGGATCCCGGCGGGGCATAGGCAGCTGAGTTGCAAACCTTCAGCACATGTGCTGCAAGAACACTGTCCTGATCCACCTCCATGGCCAGGTCGGATGGTGAGGCATCGGGCGCGTTCAGTATGGCCTGAATACGATGCCATCTCTCCGGCAGTGGTGGAACAGCATCAATAGCGGATTTTAATCGCTTCAGCACCTCTGCACTGATCGGCGGAGGGGAGCGCAGGTCGAGCGGCGGGATTTCCGGGGCCTCGGGAGCTGCATGAAAAACCCACAGCAGCGTCTCCGGCATGGCCTCTTCATGGGGAGCGCTATCACTTTTTCCCGTATCACCCCCTGCCTGGGCTGGTTCTTTCTGCAGCTGTTCATGAAGCTCGGAGAAGCTTGAAACCTGTGACAGATCCTTCGCGGTTTTGAGTGACAGCGGGGCAGGATCACCAAGCCGGTTTATCATCTCCAGCACCGTTTCACAATCCGCAGGGCGATTTTCCGGATCCTTTTCCAGAAGATTCATAATGATCCCGGAAAGCTTATCAGATACATCGGGATTGATATTTTCAGGAGGTGTCGGTTGATGACGAACCTGCTTCTCCATGATTTCAAACTCACCGCCACTGCTTGAGGTAAATGGAAGTGTGCCCGTGGCCATCCGGTAAAGCATCACACCAAAGGCATAAAGATCGGTTCGTGCATCGATCACATTGCCCACGATCTGCTCAGGTGCCATATAATAATAGCTGCCAACGGCAATGCCTGAAGAGGTAATCTCATCTTCACACTGTCTGGTTTTGGCCAGGCCGAAATCCATCAGTTTGATTCCGCCGCTGTCCTCCAGCAGTACGTTGGACAGTTTCAGGTCCCGATGTGTTACATGCTGTTGATGTGCCGTTTGAAGCCCTGAGAGAATGCCTCGGGAGAGCGTTATGATCTCACCAGTTTCCAGTGCGCCCCGGTATTTCGTGAACTCTTTAAGCGTACAGCCTTCAATAAGCTCCATAATCAGAGCAATGGTGTTTTTGTGATCATGGGAGTCGAGGAGCTTGATAATATTGTCATGGTTAAGTTGCCCATGCGTACGCGCTTCACGGCGGAAACGTTCCAGCTGTTTAGGATCCTCTATCAGGTGCTGGTGCAAAACCTTGAGTGCAACGTCCCTCTGCAGCTCTTCATCAAATGCATGGAAAACCATGCCCATACCACCCTGGCCGATAGGCCGGATCAGTCGATAGTGACCGATTTTTGCGGGGCTGTCCCCTCTGGCCAGAATATCTCCACATGAGAGGCAGAAAGCCTGAGTGTCGGCGTACCATGTACCGCAGCTGGGGCATTGCATAATTGCCTGATTGTTAGCTGTGGGAGGGTGAAGTCAAGACACTGTTAATCCTGCTTCATCCAGCCAGCCGTGTGAGGCATCAGGGAGTGAGTCAGCGTAGGGGATATATGGCTTGATATCGAGAACAGGGGTTCCATCAAGCATATCAAGTGTCTCTATCTCCAGCACCCGGCCTTTTACGCCAACAAGCTTAACGGCAGAGAGGCCTATGCTGTTGGGACGGTGCGGTGCACGGGTAGCCAGTACACCTCGCCGCTCTTTCGGCCCCCTTGGAGGGATCACTGTAGGATTCCAGCCTCTGTTCAGGTGCATCCAGTAGATGACCCAGATATGAGAGAAACTCTCAAGATCCTTAACAGCCTGCTCCAGGTTTACCCCTCTGTTCAGTTCGATGGATGCGGTAACAGCTTCTCCCAGGGCAGGTTGCCGGGGCGCCGCGTAGCGCTCTTTAAACGGGCTGTGCACTACGCCAATGGGGTGCATCTGTATCTGCTGTGAGGCCGGATCATCACTGCTCAGAAATGGATCGGTATAATTTTTTGGAGGCTTCCTGCCTCTGGGGCGTTCAATCATGGGCAACATCTACCATGGACTTGACCTGCCAAAGGTTTGATCTGTCATAAATATCTGTCTCAACTGACAGTTGGCGGATAAGTAATAGAGAGAGCGCCTGCTTTCATGCCGACTTTGGCAACCCCGCCC
>JAIPJD010000007.1 GCA_021734365.1 Mariprofundaceae bacterium
CGCGCTCTTGCGAAGCGACTCAAGCGAAAGGCAGAACGCCTTTCGCGGATCAATCAATCACCCGCCACCAATCATATGAACCACTTCAATCCGATCCCCGGCTTCTATTACGGTATCGGCATATTTACTCTTCGGAACCACTTCCAGATTCTGTTCTACGGCAACCGTCCGCTTCTCCAGACCAAGCTCAATGACCAGCTCGCCAATCGTAGCTGCTTCAATCTCTTTCTGTTCTCCATTGAGCTGGATATTCATGATGGAAATTCACCTTTCTTGCATCAAACTAAATAAATTTTCGCTATTTCCTGTATAAAACGGACTAAAAATTGCCAATTAGCGTTTGACCCGATTTTTACAGCCGCGTAGCTTGGCCGGCATGCTAACAGCATCTGCTTCAACGCCCAACATGGAGAATCGTGAGAATCCCAAACCGGCACCCACACCGGATAACTGGCACGGTGTTACCGAAGGTCTGAGCAGGGCCCGGCAACAAATATGTGATGGTCTCTACCAGGAGGCCATTAACACGCTGAAGGATATTCTCGAACTTGCCCCGTCCGAGCCTCAGGCATGGAGTCTCCTTGCAGAGATCCTCCACAAACATGGCCATACCGAGAAGGCTACTGCCTGTGACAGGAAGGCTTCGGCACTGGGTGCCAGCTTAAACCTGGATAACAGTGCTATCCCCGCATCTAAACGATTGGCGAAGCTGTTGTGGACTCAGGGCGAATCCGATGCGGCACGCGCCATGCTCGCCCTGCTACTGCTGCGCAAACCGAAGGATGAGAGCCTGATTGAGATGCGTAACAGCTGGGACAGTACCTCTCCGGAGACACAATCATGAAAAAGCTGCACATTCTTGTTCTCAACGGCCCCAATCTGAACCTTCTCGGCACACGTGAGCCCGGCCATTATGGAACCGAAACGCTTGCCGATATTAATCAGAAACTGATCTCTCTGGCTGACAACCTGGGCGTTGAACTGACAACGCTGCAGAGCAATCATGAAGGCGAGATGGTTGAGCATATCCAGAAGGCAGGAGAGAGTGGCATTGATGGCATTGTCATCAATCCGGCGGCCTATACTCACACCAGTGTAGCAATTCGGGATGCCCTGCTGGCAACCCGAATCCCTTTTGTAGAGACACACCTCTCCAACATTCATAAACGGGAAGAGTTCAGACACCGTTCACTTCTGGTTGATGCCGCAATCGGCATAGTCGCCGGCTTCGGCCCTGCATCTTACACAATGGCGCTTCGTGGCATCATTGCACACCTACAACACAAACAAGGAGAATAGTCGTGGATATTTCTCACATCCGTAAACTGATTCGGCTCATTCAGAGCAGCGATATTACTGAAATTGAAGTCACTGAGGGGGACCACACTGTACGCGTCTCCCGGCAGGGCTCGGTTGCGACCGTGGCCGCCCCTGCAGCGCCGCAGGTTGTAACTGCTGCAGTTGCTGAAGCTCCGGTGGCCGCCGCCCCGGCTGAAGAGGCTGCTCATGAAAATGTCGTCACTTCGCCAATGGTCGGCACCTTTTACCTGGCACCATCCCCGGATGCTGATAACTTCGTATCTGAAGGAGCCAAAGTGAAGAAGGGTGATACCATCTGCATTATTGAAGCGATGAAGCTGATGAATGAGATTGAAGCAGAGTATGATGGCGTTGTTGAGAGCATCCTGCTAAGCAATGCATCCCCTGTAGAATACGGTCAGAGCCTGTTCGTTATCACACCACTCTGATCCCCAAGAGGTTCTAATGTTCAATAAAATTCTGATCGCCAACCGTGGCGAGATTGCCGTCCGGATTATACGTGCATGTAAAGAGCTCGGCATCCGGAGCGTTGCCGTCTACTCCGAAGCAGATCGTGATGCCATGCATACGCGTCTGGCAGATGAATCCATCTGTATCGGCCCGGCACCCAGCCCGCTCTCCTATCTGAATATTCCGGCTATTATGGCTGCCGCTGAAGTGACAGATAGTGAAGCCATTCATCCAGGCTATGGCTTTCTGGCGGAGAACGCTGAATTTGCAGAAATTGTTATTGAGTCCGGCTATACATGGATTGGCCCCACCCCTGAATCGATGCGCATCATGGGTGATAAGGTAAAAGCCAAAGCCAAAATGGAAACAGCGGGCGTTCCGCTTGTACCGGGCTCCGATGGAGCTGTAGGCAGCGTGGATGAGGCCAAGAAAGTAGCCAAATCGACCGGATTCCCACTGATCATCAAGGCTGCCTCCGGTGGTGGTGGTCGCGGCATGCAGATTGTTCACTCTGAACCTGCTCTGCCGAATGCGTTTAATAAGTGCCAGTCAGAAGCGGCTGCCTGCTTTGGTGATAACACTGTATTTATCGAAAAGTTCCTAGAAGAGCCTCGCCACGTTGAGGTGCAGGTTCTGGGCGATACGCATGGCAACCTCATTCACCTCTACGAGCGTGAATGCTCCATGCAGCGCAACAACCAGAAGGTTCTGGAAGAGGCTCCAAGCCCATCACTGGATGAGGAGACCCGGCAAGCCATCTGTGCTGCAGGTCTTGCTGCAGCCAAAGCAGTGGACTATGTCGGTGCCGGTACCATCGAGTTTTTGGTCAACCCCGACAACTCTTTCTACTTCATGGAGATGAATACGCGCATTCAGGTGGAGCACCCGGTCACCGAATGGATTACCGGCGTTGACCTGATCGAGTGGCAGATTCGTGTAGCAGCAGGTGAAAAACTCGCCTTCACCCAGAAACAGATCAAGATAAAGGGCCATGCCATTGAGTGCCGGATCAATGCTGAGCACCCGTTCAAGTTCACCCCTTCCCCGGGCACAGTAGAACTTTATCATGCACCGGGAGGGCGTAGTGTGCGTGTTGATTCTGCCATCTATACAGGCTACAAAATCCCGCCTCACTACGACTCCATGATCGGCAAGATCATCACCCACGCACGTGATCGCCAGAAGTGCATTCGAAGAATGCAGCGGGCCATTGATGAACTGGCGATTATTGGTGTCACCACAAATATTGAACTGCATCAGCGTCTGCTGGCAAACCCCGGATTCCAGTCAGGCAAGTTCAATATCCACTTTCTTGAACGCTGGCTTGCCCAGATGCGTGTGTAGTTGAAACAGCCTCGATTCAGGCCACAGGCAGCTCCTGCCTGTGGCCTGAATCGCTTCGCAGGCATGATGCCCGGCACTCTGCCTTCTCCAGCTTCCCCGCCTTTTGCAGGAACCCTGAAAAAAATATAAGCAGCCGGGACTGCCCTTTCTGCTCTCATAATCGCTATTAATGCCTCTCTTCAGATTCGCTTAAGAAACCACCACTACAGTTCCGCCACATTTAACTGCGGAGGTGTCTCATGGGCACAGAAACAATCAAAGTCTGGGATATTCTGATTCGGGTCTTCCACTGGAGTCTGGTCATTTTCTTTATTATCGCCTACGTCACAGGCGATGAGCTGGATACCGTGCACGCATGGGCAGGCTATATCATCATCGGGCTTCTGGCCGTCAGAGTTGTATGGGGAATCGTTGGAACCCGCTATGCCCGCTTCTCAAACTTCATCTACTCACCGCAAAAGATTATCGCCTATCTGAAAAGCCTTTTTACCGGCAGACCGGAGCATTATCCCGGCCACAATCCGGCAGGCGGTGGCATGGTTGTTGTCATGCTCGTGTTTCTTATCCTCTCCAGCTGGAGCGGGCTGAAGGCCTATGAAGCCGAGGGCAAAGGACCGCTGGCATCTGCTGAAATAAGTCTCATCTCCCCGGCTCAGGCCGACAGCTGGTATGAGGAGGAACATGAACATGGCAAAGGCAGGAATAAGAGTGACGAGTTCTGGGAAGATGTTCACGAAGTATTCGTCAACTTCACGCTATTGCTCGTCTTTATTCACATCGGTGGTGTTCTGGTTTCAAGCATCCTGCACAGGGAAAACCTTGTCCGGGCAATGATCACAGGCCGGAAAGAGAAACCGGACTCCCCTGAATAATTTGAAAGGCTGAACTTGTAAGGGGTGAAGCGAATATACTTAAAGCGGGAAAGGCATTTGCCTTTCCCGCACATGGATATGCGGCTTTAGTGAGCAATTGAAAATCGCACTTTTCAATTGCGTCAAAGGCCGAGGGCAGGACAAATCGGCAGGAGAGCCGATTTGGACGGTCTTTCCACCCGAAGGGTGAGGGGGCATGGATGCCCCGAATCATGCTCCTCGGCCTTATCTAACAAACTCAAACCCCTGAATACTGTGCATGCACCTCTTTGGCATGCATGTTCGGCAGTTTGTTCAGCGCCGCAATCAATGCCCTGGCAGAGGCCACGACAATATCGGTATCCGAACCCTGTCCGTTGACGATGCGATCGCCATCCTGCAGCCGGACAGTCACCTCACCCTGCGCATCGGTGCCGGCGGTAATGGCGTTCACGGCATAAAGCAGCAGCTTGCCGTTGGGCTCAACAAGCGACTTGATCGCCTTGAATGCCGCATCAACCGGACCGTCACCCTCAGCAGTCGCCTTGTGGCGCACACCTTCAATCTCAATTTCAACCGCCGCCACCGGTGTATCATTGGTGCCGGATGCCGCATGCAGGCTGACGAGTTTGACGCGCTCCATCTCCACTTCGGAATCACCGGAGAGAATCGTCATCAGATCCTCATCGAAGATGTCTTTCTTCTTGTCAGCCAGTATCTTGAAACGCTCAAAGACAGTGACGAGCTTGTCATCGTCCAGCTCAACGCCCAATGTTTCATAACGGGACTTCAACGCCGCACGGCCGGAGTGTTTACCCAATACCATACGGTTGGTATTCCACCCCACCGATTCAGGCGTCATGATCTCATACGTCTTCTTGTGTTTGAGTACACCGTCCTGATGAATGCCGGACTCATGTGCAAACGCATTGGCTCCGACAATTGCCTTATTAGGCTGAATCGGCATGCCGGTAATCTGACTGACCAGCTTGGAGGTCGGCACAATCCTGGTTGTATCGATATTGGTTTCGATATCGTAACGATCGGCACGCGTCTTCATGATCATCACGATCTCCTCCAATGATGCGTTACCTGCCCGTTCTCCCAGGCCATTGATGGTGCATTCAACCTGACGGGCACCGTTCTCGACAGCTACCAAAGAGTTGGCCACGGCCAAGCCCAGATCGTTGTGGCAATGTACAGAGAAGATGGCCTGATCAGAATTTGGAACACGTGTGATCAACTCACTAATACGTGCCCCGAATTCATCCGGAGTCATGTAACCGACCGTGTCGGGAATATTGATGATTCGTGCGCCGGCAGCAATCGTTGCCTCAACAATTCTGCACAAAAAATCCATCTCCGAGCGGCCTGCATCTTCTGCGGAGAATTCGACTTCCGGAGCCAGTGAACGTGCCAGCTTCACCGCTTCAACAGCACGCTCTACTACCTGATCGGGGCTCATGCGCAGTTTTGCCTCCATATGAATGGGGCTTGTAGCAATAAAAGTGTGAATACGGGCGCGATCACCGGCCGGCCTGACAGCCTCGCCGGCACGCTCTATATCCTTCTGTGCCGCGCGTGCCAGACCTGCGATACGCGGCCCTTTCACCTCTGAAGCAATCCGGTGTACTGCCTCGAAATCACCGGGAGATGCAATCGGAAATCCCGCCTCGATAATGTCGACACCCAGCGTTGCAAGCGAGTGGGCAACTCGCATCTTTTCTTCGATGTTCATCGAGCAGCCAGGTGACTGTTCACCATCACGCAAAGTGGTATCAAAAATATACAGACGATCTGTCATCACTCTCTCCTTTAAACAAAAACCAAAAAAAAAGCCGCAGGAAAATCCTACGGCCTGTGAACTCTCTGCTGATATTCTATCAGCAGGCGCACAGGCCCCTTCGCAGAAGTAGCAGCGAATAGGTGAACAATGAAAAGTTCCATGAGTTCTTCATGCGGTGGATTAAAGCACTGAAAATGAGGCCGGTCAATCTTCGTCCACTTCTGCTGTCTGATCCTGACGCTTGCGGGCACGTCGTCTGGCCATGCGATAACGGCTCGCCTTCTGATGCTGCCAGACACTTACCATCGGGCCATGCAGACAATAAATTAGCATAACTGCAAACAGTACCTTGTAAGGATCTGCCATGATAAAAACAATGACCAGAAGCATGCCGACAAGCACGGCAAAGGAGCGCCGCTGTTTCAGGTCGACGTCTTTTCCTGACAGGAAGCGAACACCACTCACCATCAGCCAGGCCAATGCAACAGCAATGGTAAACCAGAGCCATGCAATCGGCTGATAACCTCCCTGCTCATGAAAAAGAACCGCTGTGGCAATCAGCAGTGCGGTTGCCGGTGTAGGCAGCCCCTGAAAGTAGCGTTTATCCTGACTGGCCAGTTGCACATTGAAACGCGCCAGCCGCAAAGCTGCACAGGCTGCAATCAGAAACGCCGCCAGCCAGCCGAATTTCTGTAGTGGCGCCAGTGCCCACAGATAGATCAGTACGGCCGGAGCAATGCCAAATGAGACCATATCACAGAGTGAGTCGAGCTCAGCACCGAAGGCCGTCTCGGCATTGAGCAGGCGTGCAACCCGGCCATCCAGCATATCAAACACGGCTGCCGCAAGAATCGCCCAGGCAGCCAGCTCATAACGCCCCTGGACTGCAGCAATCAGGGCATAGAACCCTGCAAAAAGCCCCATCAGGGTAAACAGGCTTGGCAGCAGGTAGATGCCACGCCGGGTCGTGGAACGCTTTTGCGGATGCACCAACTTAAGCTCCCGCCTTGCGGGCAATAATGGTTTTACCGGCAACGACTTTGTCACCCGGCTTCACGCAAAGTTTATAACCGGCAGGAATTTCACAATTCACTCGCGAACCAAAACGGATCATACCGATTCGTTGCCCCGCTTTGACCTGATCACCAACAACGCTGTATGAGATAATCCGTCGTGCAACCAGACCTGCAATCTGGGTGAAGGCAATATTTTCATCTTCTTCTGTTTCCATCTCAAAACGATTTCGCTCATTCTCCTCACCGGCATGTTCAAAGCTGGCGTTGATGAACTTGCCGGGAAAATATTGCATATGCGTAATCCGGCCCGACATAGGGGCGCGATTCACATGCACATTAAATACGTTCATAAAGATATCGACATGTGCACCCGATTCATCTGCATCGGCACGGATCACCTTGCCGTCGGCCGGGCATATATAAAGCCCCTCCCCTTCCGGTGTCAAACGTTCAGGGTCCCGGAAGAAATTCACCATAAAGGCCAGGAGAAGCCCCACGAGGGCAGATACAACCCACCAGCAAAGTGCAGCCGACACTATCAGCAGCAACAGTGTTGGTATGATAAATGGCCACCCCTCAGGGGCAAATGGAAGTCTGCCGCGCGGACGACCCGGAATTGCTTGAATTTCACTCATGGAGACAAAGACTACATGCCTGACAAGAAATCCCCAAGCAAACTGAACACTTATCCTTAATTTTTTTGACTGTTAAAATATTGAAACATCTACTAAAGTTCAATGCTATGCCATTAGATCAGGAAAGCTTACTTCATGTTTACAGGGATATGCACCAAATCTTCCCTGAAGATTTGCACTTTGCCCGGCCATTGATTCAGATGCTGCAGAACATCGGTGAAATCGAGTCTGCCCGTGAGCTGGCCATCGTGATGGCACGGCGCATGCTGGCCAGGGGTCGTGCCGGCGATGCCATCGGTTTCCTTGAAATATGCAGGCTACTTGAACATCCGGATCAGGATGAAATTGAGGCCTTAAGAAGCATGGCCCAGGTTACCGCTGATGGTCCAATCGATATGGAGAGCGGAACCGGCAAGCTCTTTTTACTGGTCGACCAGCTCTCTGACCAGGAGGGCAGGGATTTTCTTGAGCATGGCCGTCTGCTGAATGTCAGCAAAGGCGAAGATATTGTCAGGCAGGGTGAAGTAAACCGGAACTTCTACCTGATCCTGGAAGGCAGTATGGAGGTACACATGGACACCGCTACCGGTCTCCACGTTACGCTTAGTCAGCTTGAGCCGGGTCACTTCTTTGGTGAATTTGCCTGTGTCTACCAGCTTCCCCGCTCAGCCACTGTAACAGCGGCTGATGATGCTCTTGTTCTTGAGTTTTCTGATCTGGCCGTCTCCCAGCTGATGCAGCGATCTCCCATTGCCGGTGAACGCCTGATGCAGATTGTGCAGGCACGACTGATTCACTCGATGTCATACACCCATCCGGCCATGGCTGAACTCCCGGAAGCTGATCGCAAGTGGCTTGCCGATGAGTCTCATGTACTGGAATTTATGGATGGAACCCTTATCACCCGTGATGGGGAGATGGAAGATCGCTGCTGTATTATTGTCTATGGCAAGGCTGTCGCTACACACAAAGAGAATGAAGAGAGCATCCGGCTCACGATGCAGACCGGAGATATGTTCGGAGATGTCAGCTCCCACCTTCGTCTGCCGCCTGATTCTATTATCAATGCCGATGGCCGCTGTCTGGTATGCAGCATGCCAAAAGAAGTGTTTCGATCCTTTATGAATGCCTATGGAAGTTTTGAGCATTGGGTTGAGGTGCATGGCAGGCAGCGGCGACAGAATCTGTATAACCGTACCCAGTGACAGCTCACTGGCTGTAATCCTGTACTGACAGTCATCCGCTACGGATGCCACCTTTAGCAGACCATCATTGGTAAAATCCGAGCCCATCCAGGATAAGAGCATCATCAATGAAGGGATATGAATCTCACGCTCCAAAAATCGTTTCCCCCACCTCAACATATAAGCGGTGCAGCTCACACAAAGAGCAACCACCCGTTCCAGCTTGAATGGATCCGGCTGATCTATGATGGAGTGCCAGTTTAAGCCATGAAGAATTAGATGTATTTAACAACTATTGTATATTGCATTTATTTAACCTGTTGTATGATGACTTCATAACACCGGAAAAAAAGAGGCCTTGAAAGTGAATACCGGTGATGTCAGCTCCCGGCATTTCGGCGCTGCTCATCTGCATCATGCAACTGCTGGCTGATCTGAGGGAAGCGCTCGGCAAGGTCGAGAACGTCTCCACGCCTGATTCTTAACAGTTCACAGGCGTGAACGGCCGTCACGTTTACAAGACGCACCTGTTCACCAAGCAGCGCTATTTCTCCAAAGAAATCGCCATCTTCAAGCAGTGCAATCTCTTCATCAGGATCCGTGCGGTGGACGCGCAGCAGTCCATGCACAACAATGTAAAGCGCGTCGCCCTTCTCTCCCTGTCCGATGACGCGATCCCCCGGCAGAAAGGTTACAGTTACCGTGCGGGCAACAAGCTCATCCACCACCTCTTCAGTCAGACCTGCAAACAGTGGTACTGTGCAAATAATCTCCTGCATTGGCAGGCCTGGAACGCTGGATGAGATGGGAGGGAGTGAATCAAACTTCTCATATAACAGCTTATTTAATTTGGCGTGAGGCTTTCCACCCATCTGTCCGTGATGGAACAGTAAATCTGCTTCTGCCATAGCCCCTGACCAGGCAGCCTGACTTGCCATACGATAGCTGTAGCGCCGATAGAACTCAGGCATGTCGCGTTTGAACCCCCCAAGCGAAGCCTCAAGTTTCCTGCGTCTCTCCTGAAGATGGATCAGCAGCATCTCTTTTACTTTACCCGACATCGCCTCATCAAGCTGTAGAGCGCTGATCGAAGACTCTGTCATCATCAGCTTTGCAACATCCCGGCGAAAGTGCTGGGAAAGGCGCATATACTGATAGCGCATGAGCAGATAGGAGAGCCAGTCAAGCTCCCGAACCTTGCTTAACAGGTACTGTTCAATACGGCCAAACATACCTCTCTGATCAGCCGTTGTTGAAATTGTCTCCAGCGATGCCCCCGACCAGAGCTGATCACGCTCACTCTGAATCTGCTGACGGATGTCCATTCGGGTATATTGAGGAATCACGCCTGCCTCATACAGCATATCAAGCGTTTCCAGTTCCGTATGCAGAAGTGAGAGGTAGGCATTTCTCTCATTTGCCTGCTCTTCAACCTTCACCCTGCCGGCTTTTAAGAGCTGGTGAATCTCCCCCGTGATATTGTGATAGGCCGCTTTGGATAACACGCCAACCTTGCGGAACCCCTCCAGCACCATCACCGCGCCCTGTTCCGCCCGTCTTGTCCCTGCATTAAATTCAGCCTCTTCATGCAGATCAAGCCTGTCCATGCCAAGCATTTTCATAAGCGGACGAATCGTTGAAGCGTTAATCAGCAACGTAAACACAACCACGCCGACCGTCATGGCCAGCAACATATCCCGGCCCGGAATGCCAGGTGGAATTGAAAGCACCATGGCAATCGCCAGCCCCCCTTTTAAGCCACCCCACCACATAATGTGCCGCTCCGCCGTACCAATAGCGGGCAGGTGAAACCACCGGGTTACAACCGGAACCATGCCGTGAATGGTTGCTGCCCGTGAAAAAAGCACCAGTAGAATCGCAACCGTGATTGCCCAGCTATATTGCAGCAACAATACCGGCTCCACAGAAAGACCCACCAGCAGAAAAAGAAGTGCATTGCAGAGATAGGCAATAAACTCCCAAATCTCACGCGCCGTCTCTGCCACCTCCTGTGACATTCGACTGCGCCCCCACACACTCAGGCAGATGGCGGCCACCACCACGGTCATCACACCGGACATATGCAACATGTGCTCAGAGATGATGAAGCCGGCGTAGGCCATCACAATCGTCAATGTAAACACCGCACTGTGCGACTGCACAAAACGCATCGCCTCGCTTAGCAGCATGCCGATCACAAAGCCGACCAGCGCACCACCCAGAAAGACACGGAAGAATTCGCCGGTTGCCGAGCCCATATCCTGCCAGGTCACCGTGCCGACAACAGCCACACCAAGCAGAACCTTGAACACCACCAGTGCCGTAGCATCATTAAGCAGCGATTCGCCTTCGACCAGTACATTGAGCCTTAGAGGTGCGCCCAGCTCCTTAAACAGGGCAATCACTGCAATTGGGTCGGTTGCAGAGATCAGCGCCCCAAACAGCAACGCATAGACAACCGGCATATCGAGCACCAGCCATAAGCCAAGGCCAATCAACAGCGTTGACAGAAGCAGTGCAGGCACCGCCAGAACCAGGACAGGTGCAACATCCTTCAACAGCTGCCGCCCATCAAGATTAAATCCTGACTCAAAGATCAATGCCGGCAAAAAGACGAAGAGGACGAGGTCAGGCGAGAGATGGAAAGCCTGCAATGGCTCCAGAGGAAGCCAATGCTGATCCAGCCAGCCAAGCAGAATTCCAAGAACAACCAGCAGTGCCGTAAATGGCACCGGCACCCGGCGACACACCACCGCAGCCAGCACAGCGACGGCCAGCAGGGATACGGTGATAAATACGGTTTCGGATAACGGCATACAAACGCCTCTTACATATGCATAGCACAGATTGGAGATCAACGGAACGGCAACGCAGGAAATATTATTCGATTTCCACCACCGGATTTTACAGGTCGGCCACCTGTTCAGGCATTTCACCCACCAAAACAACCATCAGCCAATATCCGCTTCCGATATTCGGAACAAACGTCAATTCAGGTTCCGAAAAGCACTTCCGCGTGACGAATGATCGCCTGCTCCACATCATCTCGGGAGACACTGATACCCAGAGCAGTGAGGGATGTGACGGGCCTGTCACTCATGCCACAGGTGACGATGCCCTCAAAATGTTTCATGTTCGGATTAATGTTAATGGCGATGCCATGATAGGTGATCCACTTGCGGCAACGAACACCGGCTGCGGCAATCTTCCTCTCCCCGACCCAGACGCCAATACCGCGTTTGTTGCGGCCAGCCTCAACACCGAAATCAGCCAGCGTACGGATCACCATCTCCTCAAGCCGCCATACATGCCTGTGCAGATCCTGTTCACAACTTATATCGGCAATCAGGTAGCAGACCAACTGCCCCGGACCATGGTAGGTCGCCTCACCGCCACGCCCTGTCGGGTAGACGTCGATCAGCCCGTCATCAATCTCACGAGTCAAAATGTCACTCTCGCTGGCTGATGTGCCCAATGTGTAAACCGGCGGATGCTCGGTGAGGATCAATGTATTATTACGTTTGCCCGCAAGCAGATCGGCCACCACCTGTTCCTGTTCGGTAACCGAATCAGGATAGACCTGAAGCGTATGACGAATTACATCCAGCGATGTTCCGGGAAGTCTGGCTGACATATTCAAAAAGCTAACGTTGTGACCGCGCATTGACCATGAAATTGAGCGCCCTACAATGGAGGCTCTTTCCAAAGGAGCGGGACGTGAGCAAAACAGACCCAACATCACCGGAGATCGAAACACTCTCTTTCGAAGAGGCGCTTGGGCAGCTAACCGAGCTGGTGGAAAAGCTGGAGTCGGGCCAGCTGCCACTGGAAGAGAGCGTGGCAGCCTTTGAATCCGGGGTGCAACTTTCCAGACACTGTGAAGCCCTGCTTGATCATGCAGAACAACGCCTGCAAATCCTTAACGACCAAGACAGCGAATAATCGTGCCTGACATCTCATCTCTTGAAGCACATGCAGCGCATGTAGAACATGCATTGCAGCAACTGCTTGCCACGAAACGCGGTGCAGTGCCTGAACGTCTCTGGGATGCAATGGGATATTCACTGCTGGCTGGCGGAAAACGGATCCGCCCTGCTCTGATTCTTGAGTGCTACAGGGCATGCGGTGGCACTGATTTCGAAGCTGTCATGCCTGCTGCCATGAGCATTGAGAGCATGCACACCTATTCCCTGATCCATGATGACCTTCCCTGCATGGATGATGATGATCTCCGTCGTGGCATGGCGACATGCCACAGACAGTTTGATGAGGCGACCGCCATTCTCGCCGCCGATGCACTGCAGGCCCTGAGCTTCGAACTGCTTGCCGACCTGCAGTATAGTGCAGAGACCCGCATTGAACTGGTCAGATATCTTGCCATCGCCGCAGGTGCACAGGGTATGGCAGGCGGCCAGATGCTGGATATGGAGGCGGAAGCGGACGGTGTCAAAGGCGTGCTCGAGGTGGAACGTATCCATCTGCACAAAACCGGTGAACTGCTTCGCTACTGCTGTGAGGCCGGTGCACTGCTGGCCGGATCATCACCTGAACAACTCAAAGCCTGCTCCCGTTATGGCAAGGCGGTTGGGCTGCTCTTCCAGATTGCAGATGATATTCTTGATGCCACCGCTACCTCTGATGAGCTGGGCAAAAGTGCCGGCAAAGACAGGGCACAGAACAAGGCGACCTATGTGTCACAGGTGGGGCTGGAAAAAGCACGCGAACTGGCCGAAGAGATGCGTGATATCGCTCTGGAAGCATGTGCGTCACTTGGTTCGGAAGGCAGACAACTGCAGGCACTTGCCCACTATATTTATGGACGTAACAGATGAACGAACCCATTGAACTGCTGCACGGGATTCATGGCATAGCTGACCTTAAGGCACTCTCACGGCAACAGCTTCCGCAGCTGGCACGGGAAATGAGGCAGTATCTCATTAAGACGCTGGCTCCGATTGGCGGCCATCTGGGAGCCGGGCTTGGCGTTGTTGAGCTCTCCATTGCTCTTCACTACCTCTACAACTCCCCAAAAGATAAAATCGTCTGGGATGTAGGGCATCAGGCCTACCCGCATAAAATTCTGACAGGTCGCCTGCAAGGGATTCCAACCATCCGTCAGTATGGAGGACTCTGCGGCTTTACCAACAGGGCAGAATCCGAGCATGATGCATTTGGTGCAGGCCACGCCTCCACCTCCATCTCAGCCGCCTACGGCATTGCCATCGGGCGTGACCTGAAGCATGAGGATTATCATGTCACCGCCGTCATCGGTGACGGTGCTCTCAGTGGCGGCATGGCTTTTGAGGCGCTGAACCATGCCGGTGCCCGCAACAACCGCCTGCTGGTCATCCTCAACGATAATGAGATGTCGATTGCACCCAATGTGGGTGCGATGTCCGCCTATCTGGCACGTGTCATCACGGGTAAGACTTACGTTGGTGTAAAAGATGCGACCAAGAGAGTGTTGGAGAAACTTCCGGGCGCTCTGGAGGCAGCCAAACGGGTTGAAGAGCACCTGAAGGGGATGATTACCCCCGGAACCCTGTTTGAAGAGATGGGCTTCCGCTATATCGGCCCGATTGATGGCCATGATTTTGATCACCTGCTGCCCACGCTTGAAAACTGTAAAGCCCTGGATGGCCCGATTCTGCTGCACGTACTGACCAAAAAAGGCTTTGGCTTCTCGCCTGCTGAAGATGACCCGGAAACATGGCACGGGCTCGGCCCCTACAACATTGAAGATGGCGAACCGATCAAATCGGATGGAGCTCCTCCAAGTTACACCCAGGTCTTTGGCAATACACTGGCCGATCTTGCTGACAGTGATGAGCGCATCATTGCCATTACGGCGGCGATGCCGGCCGGTACAGGCGTCGCTATCTTTGAGAAAAGGCATCCGGAGCGCTGTTTTGATGTCGGTATTGCCGAACAGCATGCTGTTACCTTTGCCGCCGGTCTGGCAACAGAGGGGTTTCGCCCGGTTGTCGCCATCTACTCGACCTTTATGCAGCGTGCCTATGATCAGATTATCCATGACGTCTGTATCCAGAACCTGCCGGTTCTCTTCTGCCTGGACAGGGCCGGTGTTGTCGGTGCTGATGGTGCCACCCATACCGGTATGTTTGATATTGCATATCTGCGCTGCCTGCCAAACCTCACCATCATGGCTCCCAAAGATGAATCGGAGCTGCGTGATATGCTTGCCATGGCATTTACGCTTGATGGCCCGTCAGCCATCCGCTACCCGCGGGGCAGTGGTAAAGGCATGGAGTTGAATGACGCAACCCCGCTGGAAGTTGGCAAAGCTGAACTGCTTGTTGATGGAGGTGATGGCCTGCTGATCACGGTTGGAACCAGAGCCTCCGATGCCGTTCATGCTGCAGCACAACTCCAGTCAGAATCGGATATCCGGTTTGCAGTGCTGAATCTCAGGTTTATCAAGCCGCTGGATATTGAAGCCATCCATAGCCATTTGAAACCGGGCAAGCCTCTGGTTGTAGTTGAGGAGGGCACTTCCCAGGGCGGTATCGGTGAGGCTATTGCTGCCATTGCGCTTACTTCAGGATGGCAGGGAAAATTTGCCCACATGGGTATGCCTGACAGCTTCCCTGAACATGGCAGCCAGGATGAAATTCTTCGCGACCTGAAACTTGACAGCAGTGCTATAGCAAAACGACTCAGGGAAGTCTCCGACCTTTGACACCGTCTGCCGGCATATCTACATTATCTTGTATGCGTCTGATCATTGCAGCCCTGTTCCTTCTACTGTTGGCCACTCCGGTCATGGCGGCCGGAGATGGCTATTACATTGGCCCTGATGAGGGTGTCGACCTGCGCCTCGCCCCCAGAAACAGTGCTACGATCTCCGGTCATCTCGACACCGGAACCGACGTCGAGATCATTAAAAGGGATCGCAACTGGGCCAAAATCCAGACTCCCGGACATAGCAGTATCAGGGGCTGGGTTCCTGCAGGAGCAGTTCGCAAGAGCCAGGTCGCAACATCATCAGGAAGTTCATCATCATCTTTTCTCTCCAGCTTTACCTCCCTGTTCCGATCGCCTGAGCCACCCCGTAAAACCGCCGTTCTGGGTGTGCGCGGTCTTGAGGGCAGCGAATCTGCCAGTGTAGAAAAAGAGGCGACTGAAAATGCCACCAGAATGGTGGCATGGATGGAGACCCTGAAAGTTCCTCAAAGCGAAGTTGGCACCTTCATTAAAGAGGGCGATCTAAAGCCATGATACGCACGCTTGCTATCCTCCTCGCCCTGCTACTGGCCACCCCGGTGCTGGCATTTGATCTGGGAGGCCTTAGCATCGGCGGTGGCGGCAACAAAAGCTCCAAACGCATACATAACACACAAAAGCTTTTCAAGGTTTTTCAGGCTGCTCTTCCAATCTCCGATGAGGAGGAGATCATTCTTGGCAAGCGGGTTGCTGCCCGGGTTATTGCACGCTACGGCATCGAAAACAACCCTGAGGTGACCTACTACCTCAACCTGATGGCAACCACCATTTCCCAGCGTTCTAACCGGCCCGGCATCTTCTACCACGTGGCCATTCTGGCCACCGACGACGTCAATGCCTACGCATGTCCGGGCGGCTATATCTTCGTCACCCGCGGTGCCCTGAACATGGTGCGCGATGAGGCTGAGCTGGCTGCTGTCCTGGCACATGAAATCTCCCATGTTACAGAGCGCCACATTGTCAACGCGCTGCGAAACTCGAAACTCATGAAGGTTGGCACCGAAATCGCAGCCGAAGCATTCCGCACTCCCGGGCCGCTGCTGGATCAGATGACCAGTTTCGCCACCGATGCCCTTTTTGAAGGTCTGGATAAGTCGGATGAGTACGAATCAGACGAGATGGCTGTTGATTACCTCGATCGGATCGGCTACGACTACCCGGCCATGTTTGATCTGCTTGAACTGCTGGAGCAGCGCCGTAAGTGGGGTGCAACCAAAGTGCTGGATAAAACACACCCATCTCCAAAAGATCGTATACAATCCCTGAAATCTGCTGCAAAAAAACTTTCCCTTGAAAAACCGACCGGTATCCGGCTACCAGACCGGTTTGCCCGTCACACCAGCAACCTCCATAAAAACGCGTCTTGATCACCTGCTGACCGGACGGGGTCTGGCCGAGAGCGGGTCTCAAGCCCAGCGCCTGATCATGGCGGGGCTGGTCTATGTGAACGGCCAAAAGTCTGACAAAGCCGGCACCAAGTTCCGTTCAGACGTTGAAATTGAGGTGCGCGAACCTCTTAAATTTGTATCCCGAGGCGGCCTGAAGCTTGAAAAAGCGCTAAGGCATTTCCCTTTTGACCCGAAGGGCGCGATCTGTCTTGATGTCGGCGCATCAACGGGTGGCTTTACCGACGTAATGCTGCAAAGCGGTGCAGAAAAAATCTATGCAGTGGATGTCGGACACAGCCAGTTACACTACAAATTGCAGAACGAATCGCGGGTGATCAACCTGGAAAAGACGCATGTACGACTGCTCACGCCGGAACTGATCCCTGAACCTGTTGATGCCATTGTCATCGACACCTCTTTCATCTCACTGAGCAAAGTGTTGCCATATGCCTGGCCCTTCCTGAAAAAGGGCGGCTGGTGTGTGGCCCTGATTAAACCCCAGTTTGAGGTCGGCCCGAAACTGCTGGATAAAGGCGTGGTGAAAGATGATGCCGTCCGCCAGTCCGCCATAGATAAAATTCTTGAATTTATCCCGGAGCTTTCCGATGCTGAGATTGTCGGCGTGACCCAATCCCCTATCCGCGGCCCTAAAGGTAACGTTGAATACCTCCTTGGCCTGACCCGTAGGGTTTGATGCCGGAATCCCCTGACTCCTTCTACAATCTGGGACCGGAGCAGGTTCTTCAGGCTATTGAAAGTGTCGGTTTTGAGTGCGATGGCTCGCAGATGGCGCTGAACTCATATGAAAACCGTGTCTATCAGATCGGCATTGAGGATGAGAAGCCTGTTGTGGCCAAATTCTATCGCCCTAACCGCTGGAAGGATGAAGCCATTCTTGAAGAGCACGGCTTTACCCTTGAATTGAACGCCCTTGAAATTCCTGTGGTGGCACCTCTTGAGTTTGATGGAGAGACACTTTTTACCCACAACAATTACCGCTTCTCCCTCTACCCCCTAAGGGGAGGTCGTGCGCCTGATCTGGAGAACATGAGTCAGCTCAAGCAGCTGGGACGTTTCATGGGGCGTATTCATGCACTTGGCAGCACTACCCCGTTTGAACATAGGCCAACTCTCGATGTGAAACATTTCGGTGATGACTCCTACAACTTCCTTCTCGAAAGCGGGTTCATTCCTCCCGAACTGGAGTCAGCCTATGAAACGCTTGCCGAAGACCTTCTAGATCATATCGATCACACCTTTACTTTGGTTAAGACAGTAAACATCCGCCTGCATGGTGACTGTCATCCGGGAAATATTATGTGGACCGATTCAGGGCCGCACATTGTGGATTTCGACGATGCCCGTATGGGGCCAGCTGTTCAGGATATCTGGATGTTTCTGACCGGAAGTCGCAACCACAAGGAGTCTGCCCTTGCCGAATTTCTTGAGGGATATACACCCTTCTTTGATTTCGACCTTCGTCAGCTTGCTCTCATCGAAGGCTTGAGAACACTTCGCATGATGCACTATGCCGCATGGATCGGTCGTCGTTGGGATGACCCCGCCTTCAAATACGCTTTCCCCTGGTTCAACAGCCAGAACTATTGGGAAGATCATATACTCTCGCTCAAAGAGCAGGCATCCGCCCTGCATGAGGAGCCTCTGCAGTGGGTCTGATTGAATGATACGCAAAAGGCTTCCTGCTTTTTGCTTGAAGCGCTTCGGCGGCACATGTCCGCCTACGCTTACGAGCTCATGATATTCACTCGCCCGCCCTCCATGGCGGGAAGGGTGGTTAGATAAGCCATTCACCCAATGAAAAAAGAAGGTAGTCTCTCGCCATGGAAAATCGCATCATCGAACTGGAAGCAAAACTCTCCTATCAGGAGCATATGATTCATGAACTCAATGAGGTCGTGACCAGACAGCAGAAGCAGATTGACCTTCTGGAATCAGAGATGAAACGCATTCAGGATCATCTAAAGGCCACCTCCACCTCACAGATTGCACGGCCGGAAGAGGAAGTCCCTCCCCCTCACTACTAAATCGGACTGCGGCTCGCCTCTCCCCTGGAGGCAAAACGAAGAACAGCATAACCGATAACGGCAGAGGCTATCGAACCGACAAGAATTCCGAGGCGGTCATGGATGACATGGCCGGTTGCGCCCTGTTCAAAGGCCAGAGAGCCAATAAACAGACTCATGGTAAAACCGATGCCACAGAGAATGGCCACGCCATACATCTGCAGCCATGTGACGCCATCCGGCAGGCGGGCAATCCCCAGCCTCACCGTTGCCCAGACAAGCAACATAATACCGCCCTGATTGCCAAGGAAGAGGCCAAGCGCAACACCCAATGGTACCGGTTCGAGCAACGTAGCAAATGACATGCCCTGCAAAGAGATGCCGCTATTGGCAAAGGCGAATAGCGGCAGTATGGCAAAGGCAACGATCGGATGCAGATCATTTTCAAGCTCTTCCAGGGGTGATTCACCCCCATCCTCACGCTGGCGTATCGGAATAAACAGAGCCAAAAGTACCCCGGCCAATGTCGCATGCACGCCCGACTTAAGCACCGCCGCCCAAAGAACGAAGCCAAGCAGCATATAAGGGGCAATCCGCATGCAACCACGTCGATTGATAATAAAGAGTAGCACGATCACAACCGAGGCGATGATCAGTGAAGCCATGGTAAGATCCTGTGTGTAAAAAATGGCGATGATAATGATCGCTCCGAAATCATCAGCGATGGCCAGCGCCAGCAAAAACAGTTTCAGTGAGGTGGGAATACGATTGCCCAGCAGCGACAGGACGCCAAGTGCAAAGGCAATATCAGTTGCAGATGGAATGGCCCACCCCTGTATCGCAACCGGGTCTCCCCAGGTGATCAGCAGATAGATCGCCGCAGGCATTGCCATGCCACCTACCGCCGCGATGACAGGCAGCGTTATCTTCGAAAGCTCTGACATTTCACCGATCAGTATTTCTCTCTTCAGCTCCAGGCCGATAATAAAAAAGAAAATAGCCATCAGGCCATCGTTGATCCATAGCAGCAGCGGCTTGGCAATGGAGAAGGTACCGATCCGTACCTCGACCGGAACATCCAGCAGCATGTCATAAATCCACTTAAGTGGAGAATTAACCACCACCATAGCAACCACCGCCGCAATCACCAGCAACAGGCCGCTGGCATATTCCAGTTGTAAAAAGCGTTGAATCGGTGTCAAAGGCGAATTGGAAACGACTCTGTTCATGACCGCCCGCTTTCGACCAGCTCAATGGCATATCCGTCAGGATCTTTTACAAATGCAATCACTGTGGTGCCGTGCTTCATCGGGCCGGGCTCACGGGTAACAGCGCCACCCTGAACCCTGATAGCATCGCAAACCTGATAAATATTTTCCACACCAATCGCTACGTGCCCGAAGCCATTGCCGATCTCATATGAATCTATATCCCAGTTATGGGTCAACTCTATGACTGCACTATCGGACTCATCGCCATAACCGACAAAGGCCAGGGTAAATCGCCCTTCCGGATAATCGTTTCTACGCAGCAGCTGCATACCAAGCACGCCGGTATAAAAAGCAATAGAGCTGTCCAGATCGCCAACCCGAATCATGGTGTGTAACAGACGCATATGATCGCTCCTTTCCCTACTTAAGGCTTTTCAGATAGGCGATGAGATCGTCGGCTTTTGTTCCGGTAATCCTCTGTGCCGGCATTTTTGTGCTCTCTCCACCGGCCTTGGCTGCAGCCTTTGAGTCCGCATTCCACGCACGCAGAGAGACTTCGTCCCACACCTCTCCCGCCGCGTTCTGTGCATTCAGGTATGAACCATATTTAAAGCCCGGAGTGGCGCCCTTTGTTCTGCCAAAAACTGCGAACAGATTCGGGCCGGTTTTGTTTTTGCCACCCTGCTCAAAGGTATGGCATGCGGCACACTTTCTCGCAACCTTTGCGCCCTGCAGAGGATCACCTGATGCTTTATCAATCACTACAGTCGGCTTAATTTCTTCCACGACCTTAGTCGCTTCACGGGCCTTCTCCGCGACTGCAGGAGAACCAGCAACCGGTTTTGGCACAACCGGTGATGCAGGAGTAACAGCTGCCTTTACCGGCTCTTTCATCACTGCTTTGTTTGCATTCGCTTTTTCTATGGCTGCCAGCTCTTTGGAAGCTTCCTCAACCATCCCTTTTGCCACTTCAGTAACAGTCTCAGTAGCGGGTGCAGTCACCTGCTGTGACGAAGTGATCGCTTCGGGTTGCGCCACCGTTGCCACTGAAGTCTCTTCCTGCTGACAGGCGCTTAGAGCTGCCACCATCAACACAGTTAAAAACAGATAGTTTATTCGCATCACGGTCTCCATAATTCATTTTATAGTATTATCAAACAAACCTGACTCCGTTTAGCCTAGCATCAATGCCTCTTAAACAAAGGTCTTTTTATTCCATATCAGGCGCAATGCTTTACTCACAAATAAAAAAGAGGCCCCCGACGGGAGCCTCTTTTAAACGATTGGAAGAGCTGCTTACGCTGCTTCATCCGCCGAAACGATTCCGGCGCCTTCTTCAGCACCGCCATCATCAATCACTTCAGAAAGTTCACGGGCGATTTCGGCTTCACGCAGAATATCTGCTTCAGTCTCCACCACTTCCGGCTCTTCACCCTCAGGCTTAGGTGCCATCCGCACTGCCAGACCTGTACCGGCTGGCAGAAGGCGCCCAAGAATGACGTTCTCCTTGAGTCCGGTCAGCCAGTCGACTTTACCTGCAAGGGCCGCCTCGGTGATTACGCGTGTTGTCTCCTGGAATGAAGCCGCCGAAATAAACGACTCTGTGTTCAACGAAGACTTGGTAATACCCAGCAGAATCGGCTCGATTACTGCCGGAGCTTTACCTGCGGCAACAAGCTCCCGGTTCTGACTGAGTGCTGCCTTACGTGTCACCTGTTCACCGGCTACAAATGTAGAGGCGCCGGGCTCAATAATCTGCACCTTTCGCATCATCTGACGAACGATCACTTCAATATGCTTATCATTGATCTTCACGCCCTGCAGTCGGTAAACCTCCTGCACTTCATCAGTCAGGTAGTTAGCCAGAGCCTCAACACCCAGAACTTTCAAAATGTCCTGAGGCGCAGGAGAGCCTTCCATCAGGCGTTCGCCACGGCGAACACGGTCACCCTCCTGTACAGTCAGGTGGCTTCCCTTTGGAATCTGATACTCAAACGGATCAGAACCATCATCCGGCTCAACATAACCACGGCGTTTCCCGCGGATATCCTTACCGAAGCTGATGACACCATCACAGTCGGAGATGAATGCCAGATTTTTAGGTTTACGGGCCTCGAACAGTTCCACCACGCGTGGCAGACCACCGGTAATATCCTTGGTCTTGGAGGTTTCACGCGGCAGACGTGCAAGCACATCACCGGCTTTAACCTCTTCACCTTCCTGCTTGTTCAGGATCGCACCCGGCGACAGGAAGTAGCGTGCCGGAACGTTGGTACGAGGAATGACAATCGGATCTGCGGTCGGATCTTTCGGATCCACCAGCTGCATCTGCGGACGCAGCGCTTCCTTGCGTGTTTCAGAAACCTGAATGACAACAACGCTGGACATGCCTGTCACTTCATCGGTTTGCTCGCGCACGGTCTTGCCCTCTTCGAGGTCAACACAGCGCACCTTACCATCTACTTCTGCAATCAGCGGCATGGTGTATGGATCCCACTCAGCCAGCATCTGGCCGGTCTTAACCTTATCACCACTCTGGATACGCAGACGTGAACCATATGGGATACGATGGCGCTCAAACTCTTTGCCCTTGCCATCGGAAACCACCACCTCTGTATGACGGTTGATGATAATATCAACGCCTTCGCTATCCCGAACGACCACTTCGGTCGCAAGTGTTGCGATACCACCGAATCTGGATTCAAGGTGTGCCTGCTCTGCAGAGCGGGACGCCGTACCACCGACGTGGAATGTACGCATGGTCAGCTGTGTGCCCGGCTCACCAATCGACTGGGCGGCGATAACACCTACCGCCTCACCCATACCAACCGGAGTGCCGTGGCCAAGGTCACGACCATAACAGGCTGCACAAACGCCCTCTTCAGACTCACAGGTCAGAACAGAACGTATCTTCAACTGCTCAATGGCAGCCTCGTCAATCTTCTCGACAAGCTCCTCACTGATCATTGCTCCCGCAGGGGCGATCTCCTCACCGGAGATAGGATCCAGCGCGGCCTCAAGCAGAACGCGCCCAAGCACACGCTCAGACAGTGGCTCAATGACTTCACCACCCTCCACCAATGGAGAGATGGTAATGCCTTCAGAGGTGCCGCAATCCTGTTCACGAATCACAGCGTCCTGTGCCACATCCACCAGACGACGGGTCAGGTAACCTGAGTTCGCAGTCTTCAATGCAGTATCGGCAAGACCCTTACGCGCACCATGGGTGGAGATGAAATACTGCAGTACCGACAGCCCTTCACGGAAGTTGGATGTGATCGGATTCTCAATAATGGATCCATCCGGCTTCGCCATCAGACCACGCATGCCTGCCAGCTGACGAATCTGCTGGGCGGAACCACGCGCTCCGGAATCTGCCATCATGTATACCGGGTTAAATGTCGCGGTGGACTCACTCTCTTTACCGTCTGCAGAGGTAATTACCTCAGTGGATAGGTTATCCATCATCGCACGGGCGACCTTATCGGTCGTGTGTGTCCAGAGGTCGATCACCTTGTTATATCGTTCACCGGCAGTAATCAGGCCATCCCGATACTGCAACTGAACCTCTTTTACTTCCTTCTCGGTCGCTTCGACCAGTGTGTACTTCTCATCAGGGACAATCACGTCCTTGAGGGCAAAAGATGCGCCGGAACGGGTTGCATAAGTATAACCCAGCACCTTGATCCGGTCAGCCAGAAGTACAGTCGCTTTATTGCCTGCAAGGCGATAGCACTGCTCAATCAGACCGCCAACCTCCTTCTTGCCCAGTACTTTGTTGATGCTCGAAAACGGCATCTCTTCAGGAAGAACTGTTGAAAGAATTGAGCGGCCTACTGTGGTCTTCTCGCGTACCCCGCGAATACGGCAGGTGATACGTGAATGCACACGCACAACACCGGCATCATAAGCACGCAAAACCTCATCCGCAGAGGAGAAGTTCATGCCTTCACCCAGCTCAAACGGCTTATCACGTGTCAGGTAGTAGATGCCCAGAACCATGTCCTGAGTCGGAACAATTACCGGTTTGCCGGTTGCAGGTGTCAGGATGTTGTTGCTGGACATCATCAGTGCACGGCACTCTGTCTGCGCCTCAATGGAGAGCGGCACATGTACAGCCATCTGGTCTCCATCAAAGTCAGCATTGAATGCTGTACAGACGAGTGGATGCAGCTGAATGGCTTTGCCCTCGATCAGAATAGGTTCGAAAGCCTGGATACCGAGACGGTGCAGTGTCGGAGCACGGTTTAACATCACCGGATGCTGATGAATAACTTCTGCCAGAATATCCCAGACCTCCGGAATACCCTGCTCTACCAGCTTCTTGGCTGCCTTAATGGTTGTTGCCAGTCCACGTATTTCAAGCTTGTGATAGATAAACGGCTTGAACAGCTCCAGCGCCATCTTCTTGGGAAGACCGCACTGATGCAGTTTCAGTTCAGGACCAACAACAATGACCGAACGGCCGGAATAGTCGACGCGTTTGCCCAGCAGATTCTGACGGAATCGGCCCTGCTTGCCCTTAATGACATCAGAGAGTGATTTCAGCGGGCGACGGCTGTTACCGGTAATTGGTTTGGAGCGGCGCTCATTATCAAACAGAGCGTCCACTGACTCCTGCAGCATGCGTTTTTCATTACGGGTAATGATTTCAGGCGCATTGAGCTCCAGCAGGCGACGCAGCCGGTTGTTCCGGTTGATCACACGACGGTAGAGATCATTCAGGTCAGAGGTCGCAAAACGGCCGCCATCGAGTGGTACCAGGGGACGAATTTCCGGTGGCAGCACAGGAATGACCTCAAGAATCATCCACTCAGGACGGTTCCCGGAACCGATCATCGACTCAACTGTCTGCAGACGCTTGGTCAGCTTGGTCAATCTGGTTACTGCCTTGGTTGCAGAGATCTGAGCACGCAGGCTCTGGCGCTCCTCTTCCAGATCGATGCTGGCAAGCATCTCACGGAGTGCTTCCGCACCCATCATTGCACGGAACTCTTCTCCGTACTCTTCAAATGCTTCGAGATACTCTTCTTCGGTCAAAACCTGATACTGATCGAGACTGGTCAGGCCCGGGTCAATAACCACATAAGATTCAAAATAGAGTACGCGCTCAAGCTCTTTCAGTGTCTTGTCAAGAAGCAGGCCAATACGCGATGGCAGGCTCTTCATGAACCAGATGTGTGCTACGGGCGCTGCAAGGTCAATATGACCCATACGCTCACGGCGAACCTTGGACTGAATCACTTCAACCGAACATTTCTCACAGACAACACCGCGATGTTTCAGTCGCTTATACTTACCGCAGAGACACTCGTAGTCTTTGATCGGGCCAAAGATCTTGGCACAGAAGAGACCGTCACGCTCCGGCTTGAATGTACGGTAGTTAATTGTCTCCGGCTTTTTAACTTCACCGAATGACCAGGATCGAATTTTTTCAGGACTTGCCAGACCAACCCGAAGACCATCAAAGTCTTCAATACTGTTGGGCTTTTGGAACATCTTCAGAAGTTCTTGCATGCCTTATTCTCCTACGCCTTCAACAGGTTTTTTAACCATCTCAAGATCAATTCCCAGTGCGTTCAACTCCTTCGTCATTACATTGAATGACTCCGGAATTCCTGCCTCAAAGGTTAGATCACCACGAACAATGGACTCATACATCTTGGTACGCCCCTGAACATCGTCAGACTTGACAGTAAGCATCTCCTGCAGGGTATATGCCGCACCGTATGCCTCGAGTGCCCACACCTCCATCTCACCGAAACGCTGCCCGCCAAACTGGGCCTTACCACCCAGCGGCTGCTGAGTAACCAGTGAGTACGGGCCGGTTGAACGGGCGTGAATCTTCTCGTCCACCAGATGGTGCAGTTTAAGAATGTACATCTGCCCAATCGTTACTGCCTGATCAAAGGCTTCCCCTGTACGGCCATCATACAGTGTGGTCTGGCCTGTTGGCGAAACGCCGGCAAGCTCCAGCATTCGCTTAATATGGTGCTCTTTTGCACCATCAAATACCGGTGTTGCAATCGGCACACCACCCTTGAGGTTGTCCACAAGCTCAATTAACTCATCCTTTTTCAGGGCCTTAATCGTTTTACAGGCGACACTGTCTTCAGCATAGATATCCAGCAGGAAGCTGCTTACCTCATCCTGTTTGAATTCAGTACGAACCATTTCACCCAGTCTGCGGCCCAGCTCATGTGCAGCCCAGCCCATATGAATTTCGAAGATCTGTCCGATATTCATTCGTGAAGGAACGCCCAATGGGTTGAGGCAGATATCTACCGGCGTACCATCTTCGGTAAACGGCATATCCTCTTCCGGAACAATCACCGAAATCACACCCTTGTTACCGTGGCGGCCCGCCATCTTGTCACCCGGCTGAAGCTTGCGTTTTACAGCAACGAAAACCTTCACAATCTTAATCACACCAGGCTTCAGCTCTGAGCCTTCGCGAACTTTACCGACCTTCTCTTCGAAACGGGATTCAAGCTTCGCACGCTCTCTGTCCATGCTCTCGAGAATTTCAGCAATCCGCTCATTGATCCCGGTATCAGCAACAGATGCTGCAGAGAGATCACGCAGTGCAAGTGACTGCAGATGCTCAGCAGTAATCTCCGCACCCTTCTTCAGGCCTTTAACGGTCACAGCCTTCTGGCCAACCATGATGCCCTGAATACGGGTCATAACGTTGCCTTCAAGGGTGCGCCGCTCATCTTCCTTATCGGTATAGAGCTGCTCTACTTCCATCTCTTCAATGGATTTGGCGCGATCATCTTTTTCATCGCCGCGACGGGTAAACACCTGCACGTCAACAACAACGCCTTCATCACCCGGCTTGATACGCAGAGATGAGTCACGAACATCGGATGCCTTTTCGCCAAAGATGGCGCGCAGCAACTTCTCTTCCGGTGACAACTGGGTTTCACCCTTCGGTGTAATCTTACCTGCAAGAATATCGCCGGCTTTTACTTCAGCACCGACGTAGGCGATACCCGAATCATCAAGGTGGCGCAGCGCCTCTTCACCCACATTCGGAATATCACGTGTAATCTCTTCATCACCCAGTTTGGTCTGACGTGCAACGCACTCAAACTCTTCGATGTGAATTGATGTATAAACATCATCTTTCACCAGCTTCTCAGAGATAACAATCGCATCCTCAAAGTTGTAACCACGCCATGGCATCAGTGCCACCAGCGCATTACGTCCCAATGCCAGATCGCCCAGATCAGTCGAAGGGCCATCCGCAATAATATCGCCCTTCCGCACCAGGTCTCCGGCTTTAATGATCGGACGCTGGTTGAAACAGGTGTTCTGGTTGGAGCGGCGATACTTAAACAGGCGGTAAATATCAACGCCCGGCTCACCAGAAGCCTGCTCGGCATCATGTACACGGACAACAATCCGGCTGCCGTCAACGCTCTCTACAGAGCCTCCCCGGCGTGCAACAAGGGTTACACCGGAATCGCGTGCCACTTCAGCTTCCATACCGGTACCAACCAGTGGC
>JAIPJD010000008.1 GCA_021734365.1 Mariprofundaceae bacterium
AAACGTGATTCGGCTCAATCGGATACTCCTGACCACATTCCCGACATTTCAGTGCACGCACGATGCTTTCGCTCATTTAATTCCTCTCTTCCGCGAAAGAGCTTCCTGCCTTTCGCTTTTATCGTTTCGCAAAAATGTGATTTTGCTCCACTCACGGATTCGCTATTAGCTCATCCGCCGCACATCCATGTGCGGGAAGGCAACCTCACCGATTGCATAAATTTTTTAGCTGGAGCCGAAAATAAAAAAACCTCCGCGTTGAGGCGAAGGTTGAACTTTGAAGATGCATCGGCATTGATGCATTTTAAATGATCAACCCGAACATCATCGCTCCTGGAAAACTCACCAGGCAGGCATTGGCACCAGTCGCTAAATAACTCTTTAGCCGGTTGCCGCGGTTTCTCAGGGCCTGTAACCCTCCACCGCTCTGGATAAATTCGGATCCATATGTAAGAGGCCGCATTATTCGCATATGCAAACGAAACGCAAGCCCGAACTTGAGTGCTCTCCCTGGTTATGCTTTTTTGACGCTGTAGCGCACCCACAAACGGTGTATGTCACCTGGAGCCAGTTGCACTGTGTCTTCATCGGCATTGGCACTCTCCACACAAACCATGCCGAGATAACCGTCATCCGAACCGAAATCACCCATCTGTTTGCACTTCCCGATCCAGGGATTCCAGACAACGGTTGAACGGCTTCCACGCTTCTCAATGATGATACGGCGCTTCATGACCGGATCTTCAATCACTACATCCTGCCCCTTATCAAAGTAGATACGATCCACTTCCGAGCCGATGATGACATTACCATCCTGAACCTTGCGGGCACCGTCATCCACCTTGTCCAGATAGTCGCAACCATCGAGTCCGCGAATGGAAGCCTTGCTAACATCGCCGACTGTAAAATAAGTATGCAGTGCATCGCCGATGGTGAACACCTCATCGTTCCGGTTTTCAGTCACCAGCTCCATCTCCAGATCACGACCGATCACCATATGCATCTCGGCAGCCACCTCACAGGGCCACTGATCCGGGTTACACTCGGAAATTTTGAAGCTGATGCGGGTGCTGCCGCTATCGAGTGCTGTTGTGCCGACCACGTCCCACGACACGGTACGGGCAAAACCGTGGCCGGGAAAAGAGGGGTTGTGCGCATGCGCTCCAAACCACGGCCAGCAGATCGGCACGCCACCACGGATCGATTTACCTCTGGCAAGCGTCGCAGCGGGAGACATCCAGATCACCGGTTTCTCACCTTTCGGCCGCCATGTCATCAGGTGTGCCCCCTGCATGGCAACACTCGCCGTGCAGTGGCCGTTATCGATATCAGCAACAATAAAGCCGTCTCCGGCATCACGAAAAGCAAGCTGCCCGTCAATACCAAATTTGCTGTTTAATGTAGAAACCCGTGTGCCCATAACCCCTCCATTCACAGATGCAGTATGCGGGTTGCAGTCCATTTCAGCAAGGTGACTCCTTTGCAGTTCAGGACAACTTCTCAGGAATTTCGAATTCATCGGCATCAACATAAATTTCACCGGGATAGACTGGGCCGATATCGACAATCATCCAGGTTCCCCCTCTGGAACCCAGCTCAATATCAAGCACATCACCGCACTTTAAGTGGCAGCTAATCTCATCAGGCAGAGCTACCGGGCCGACCTCCAGGTTTTTATTATCAAACCTGAGCGAAACCGATCTTTTCTCCAGCCTGGAAATTCTGGCATGGCCCTCAATGAATTGCTCAAATCGCTTGCCCCGATTTCTGGGAGAAACACCTCCTCCCAGACGGACGTAGTGAAACAGCAGGCGAGCGGCCTGTGATGCACGCATGGCCTCATCTTTCAGTTCCTGAATTGATTCAAGAAAGGTGATGTGCCTCTCCGAATCCAGCCAGTGCCTCTTATGCAGGAAAGAGACCCATTTGAGCAGAACATCTGCACACCCTTCAATCTCAAGGCTGGTAATACCAACCTCTCTTAACAGCGACCAGCCCATAAAATCACGGAAGTGTCCGGGCTCCAGCATCGATACCGGCAAACTGCCCAGTTCAGCTGCATGCCCGGTTTCGACATCTCCATCAAAGAGTTTCTCTATATACTCTCCAAGTGCTGCTTCCCACTCCTGCAGCTCATCCTCTTCCACCATCTCATCATCCTGATAGAGATCAGAATAGTGCAGCAGATACTCTGCAAACATCTCCATACAACGTTCTGCAGGGAAAGGCATTTTGGCTCCGTCAGAACAGTTCATAACAAACCGATCCATTGCTTCCTGAACAGCTGTGTCCGTTATCATGCTTGCACCTACAGGGTTAACCCACTTGCTGTTAATTGCCTTAATAGCTATGGTCACCGTCCAATTTTTTTATAATGTAAATTCGAATTGTCATCCGTGGAGTAGCTCGATGCAAATAAATGTAACAACCATTCGTACCGGTAACATCCTTGAGGTTGATGGTGGCCTCTGGAAAGTGATGAAAACCAAGCACGTTACCCCGGGCAAAGGCGTGGCCTGCATGCAGGTAGAGATGCGCAACATCGAAACCGGTACCAAGACCAACAAACGCTTCAACTCTACAGAGCGTGCCGAACGCGTTGTGCTTTCACAGCGGCCTATGCAGTTTCTCTATGAGGATTCAGGCAGCTACCACTTTATGGATATGGAGACCTACGACCAGATCACGCTCGGCGAAGATATGCTTGAGAATGCGAAACCCTACCTGCTACCTGAAATGATGGTGGAAGTTGAGTTCCATGAAGAGCGTCCGTTGAATGTAAAACTGCCTCAGAGTGTCGAACTCACTGTTGTCGAATGCGATGCTTCAATCAAAGGCCAGACCGCTACAGGTTCATACAAGCCCGGCGTGCTGGAGACCGGCGCATCCATCATGGTGCCGCCCTACCTTGAACCCGGAATCAGGGTTAAAGTGAATACAGAGACCGGTGAATTCATGGAACGTGCCTGATCATGCACACCTGCTGATAGAGGATAACAAAACGGCTGGCTTGCCAATATATCAGCTTCTTTTTTTCAGGTTTGCAATAATCTGCTGTAATACCTTGCGGGCGATATCAAACTCACCCGGATCAACGCCATCAAAAATTTCAGCAAAGAATGACCGGAAGGCAGGTATAATCTCCTCGACTCCCCTTTTCCCCTTCGGGGTCAGGTGTGAATGGACAACCCGACGATCCTCCTTGTCATGATTCCGCTGAATCAGACCCTCTTTTTCCAGCGCGTTCAAAAGGCGGGTAATAGCCGCCTTATCTTTTGCAAGAAACTGGGATATCTGGCTCTGAGTCAGACCGTCCTGACGACTCAATAGAAACAGGATCCCCAATCCTTCAGGTGTTGCCCTGTAGCCAGCAGCCTCACACTCACGCGCTGCATTCTGTCGAAGCTCAAAACTCAACTGGTTGGCAAGAAAGCCAATTCCGTCTTCGATTTTCTCCGGAGGATATGGAATATTTCGCATTCCAAAATCATGCCTATTCTGATTGACATGGTCAACAATTGACCGTATCAATCATTATGCTAGAATTTAAGACTTTCCAATTGTGGATGTTCTGTTTTTGAGAGGTAGATGATGCTCCATGTTCGAAATATTCTTCTGATCTGCCTCCTTATTGTGTCAGGCACAGCATCGGCACAGTCCATTTCACTGGCAGAAGTCATTCATGAAACTTTTGCCAGCAATCCTGATATTCCACTGAGCCAGCTGGGCAGGGATTTTGTCGAAGTCGAACAGCAGCGCATTGAAGGCATGCTCGATCCGAATGTGTCGGCCCGTATTGGCTATAGCGATGAGAAGGTTCCAACAACCAATCCCTTTGCTGCCAATAAAACCCAGTTCGGCCAGCTTTCGGGAGCCGTTACCAAGCCGTTAGAGGATGGCAGCACCCTGACAGGGAGTCTGAATTACAATCGTTCCAAACTCGGCTATCCATCATCTGTCCCTACGGCATTTCAATCCACTCTCAATCCCATCTACCAGAACCAGATTGACCTGACCTACCGCTACCCACTGCTGCGCGGCCATGGTAACCCCGCCTACCATGATCAGATGGCCGCATCAAAGCAGGATGAGGGGGCAGCGCTCTGGCAAGTGATAATACTGAAGGAGCAGTTAGCAGAGCAGGCAACGCTGCTTTACTTTCAGCTGGCGGCTGACAATCTGGCATTGAACATTGCAAAGAAGGCCCTTCGCCGTGCCGAGAAACTATTAACATATCAGAAATCACGGGAACAGTTCGGCCTTATTGAGAAGTCAGATCGACTTCAGACAGAAGCGCTTCTGGCCACACGCCGTATGGACTTAAGCCTCGCTGAGGCAACTGTCCGGCAATCGGAAACAAATCTTAACCGCCTCATGCAACGCCCTCCCGATGCACCGCTGGATCCAGGCCTGGACGGAGGTATCTTCTCAAAAGACGTGGTTGAAAAGAGGTCTTTGGATAAACTGCTTGCAGAGGCTGAAAAAGTACGTCCTGCATTCCGGGTGGTTGAGGCCAATCTGGCCGCAAGTAATGCGCGGATTTCTGCAGCAAGCAATCAGCATGAAACCCAGGTTGACCTCGTCGGACAGGTAGGAAGCCGTGCGCTTAACGGAAGTGCAGGCAAAGCTGCAGGTCAGGGATTTACCCTGAATGACCGTTTTGTATCTCTCAGTGTTGAGCTAAGTGACACCATCACCGGAAATGCTGCCAAAGCAACCATAAAACAGGCGGAACTTTCCCGTCAGCAGGCAATGCTGGAACGTCTGCAACTGCGTGAATCGGTCAAAAATCAACTGGCAAGTGCCATTACTACACTGAATAGCAGTCATGAAATAGTTGATGCGGCAAACCAGCGGGCCAGGGCGGAGAAAAATAAATTCAATGCTGAATTGAACCGCTACAGGAGTGGCCGCTCTGATACTGTGACCCTTATTCAGTTTGAAGGCGATTTAAATACCGCTGAGCTACAGGCTTCGATGCGGCAGGTGTTGCTGAGGCTTGCTACGCATCGGCTGGCTTTGGCACGGGGAACCCTGTTGCCTGCGCTTAAAACAGGAAACCCTGAAATGGCCAGACCATGAAAAGAATCATCGCATTTTTTGTCCATCGCGGACTGCTCGTTAACATGCTCTCAGTCATGCTGCTGCTGGCCGGTATCTACGCAGCCACAGCCATTCAGCGCGAGGCCTTTCCAAGTGTTGATTTCGACCTCGTCGTTATATCAGCAGTCTATCCCGGCTCATCCCCTCACGAATCCGAACAGCTTCTTGTCACGCCGATTGAGCGGGAATTAAAAGGCCTGGATGGCATCAAAAATATCAGCTCCACTGCCTTTGCCGGCTCGATGGAGATGTTGATTGAAATTGAGCCTGGTTACACCGATCGCTCCAGATTTGTTTCCGATGTACAGCAGGCCATTAACCGTGCTTCCCTGCCATCCGATCTCCCCAACGACCCGCTGATTACGGAGGTTAAATCGGAGCAGACACCCGTGCTCTCCTTTTCAATTTTTGCACCCCTTGATGATCTGAAACTCAAACATATTTCGGACCAGATTGAAGATGATCTGTTAAACATACCGGGTGTCTCCAAAGTGTTTGTGCAGGGTGATAGAAAAGAAGAGATCCGCATTACACTGAACCCTGAAAAGATGCATCAGTACCGGGTATCGACTGAAGATATTGTGCAACTGGTACGCGGCTGGAACGTCAATGCTCCCGGTGGCAACCTGAAAACATCTGCAGGCCAGAAGATGATCCGGGTAAATGGTGAATTCACCTCTGCTGAAGATGCCGGTAACCTGGTGGTTCGTGCTACCGAACAGGGGCATAAACTTTATCTGAAAGATATTGCTGAAGTTACCGAATCACTGGAGAAGGCCCGCCGCTATGTGGATGCGATGGGCAAGCCGTCCATGAGCTTCATCGTCATTAAACAGACCGATGCGGATATTATTCAACTTGTCGACAAGGTCCGCGCATACCTGCCGTCTATTCCGGAACGATACCATGAATCCATCGAAGTCCGGGCCTATCAGGACTTTTCGATCAATACCCGATTGCGCCTGAACGTACTGACCAGTAACGGCATGATCGGTCTGGTACTTGTTTTCCTGACCCTGTTCATGTTCCTGCGCCCGGCTGTTGCCATGACCACGGCATGGGGCCTGCCCATCATTTTCTTCTCCGGCCTGCTTGTGCTCTACCTGAGCGGTACCACCCTGAACCTGCTGACCATGTTCGGCTTCATTATCGTACTTGGTCTGATGGTCGATGATGCAATCATCATCGGTGAAAACGCGACATACCATATGGAGAAGGGCTTAAGCCCCAGCGAAGCTGCCATTGAAGGCACTTATGAACTTTTAGGGCCAGTGACCGCAACGGTACTGACCACCATTGTTGCATTCCTTCCGATGATGTTCATGGAAGGCATTATTGGTAAATTTATCTACTCCATCCCGGTGGTTGTCGTGATCCTGCTGTTCTTCTCCTGGTGGGAGGCAATATTTATCCTGCCCAACCATATTAAGGATGTGGTCAATCCTGATAAACATCCGAAAGAGCGAAAGGTTCTTATCTGGTTAACCGACGCCTATGGCAGGGTGCTGACACTGGCACTTAAATTTCGCTACCTCACCATTCTGCTGACGCTTCTGGGTCTTGCCGGAGCCGGCTGGCTTGGGACACAGACCAAATTTCAGCTCTTCCCTGCCGGTGCAGAGGATCAGTTTTATCTCAGAATTAATGCACCTGTCGGCACCACGCTGGAAGAGATGCGTAAAGTACTTCTCGAAATTGATGAAGAGGTTCGTAAACGCATCGATCCCTCTCTGCTTGAGGTAACGACCACCATGGCCGGCACGAACAGTTCCGATCAGCGTGAAGAGTTGAAACAGGTTGGTGACCATTTTGGTTACCTGCGCGTATCGCTTACCTCATTTGTCGGCAGGGAGATTCCGGCGCGGGATGTAATGAAACAGTTGGAAACCGAGATTCCCCAACTCTTTCCTGAACTGGATATAAACTTTGTCATGATGGAGGCGGGCCCCCCTACCGGACGCGCACTACAGGTTGAAATCAGTGGCGGCAGGGATGAAACCCGTGAGCAGGTGGCCCGCAGGCTTGTCACCCTTCTGCAAAGCATTCCGGGGGCACACTCAGTCGAGAGTGGCCTGGAAGAGGGGGATCCTGAAATCCACATAGTTCTTGATAGAGCTCTCGCTTCCTATGCAAAAGTCGACATGGCAACCGTTGCCACACACATCCGCGCTGCTTTTGACGGGCTCGTTGTTTCTACGCTAAAGCAGGGGAAGGAAGAGGTAGATGTTACCCTGCGTTATCCGGAGTCGGCAGAACACAATCCCGAAACACTTAAAAACCTGATGATCCCCAACAGGATGGGTGGCCTGGTTCCCTTGGGGAAAATCGCAACCTTTGAAGAGAGGCCGGGCCTGGCCAGCGTGCGGCACAAAAAAGGCATTCGGGTTATTCATGTCTCTGCAGAAGTTCGGCCAAGTGAAATTACTTCGGCAGAATTAAACGCACTTGTTGAGAATCGCAAAGCTGAATGGCTGGGCGAGGATGAAAAATATATCCAGTACCGCCTTGGAGGTGAACAGGAGCGAACCGAAGAGTCTGTTCGTGGCCTTGTCTTCAGCTTTATTTTCGCCCTCTTTGGCATCTTTATCATTCTAGCCATTCAATTTAACCGGTTGAGCTATCCGTTCCTCGTCATGCTGGCCATCCCCTTTGGCATGATCGGTATTGTCATCGGACTCTTCCTGCACGGTCAGCCGATCTCATTCATGTCTCTGATGGGCTTTGTGGCGCTGACCGGTGTGGTTGTAAACTCATCACTGGTTATGGCGGTATTCATTCAACGCCTTCTGGAAGATGGGATTCCATGGTTTGAAGCAATTGTCAGTGGTGGAAAAAGGAGGCTTCGTGCCGTTCTACTGACCGCCATCACTACTGTTGTTGGCCTGTTGCCGACCGCCTACGGCTGGGGTGGACTGGACCCGTTTGTTGCGCCTATGGCACTGGCGCTTTCATGGGGGCTACTCTTCTCTACTGTTATTACCCTGTTTTCGGTGCCTGCGGCTCTGGGTGTTGCGCTGGATATCAAGCGGCATGTCCTGCGTCTGGCAGGAAGAGGGAAAAATACCTGACTGTTTTTCTAAAGAATTCTTAAAGGATTTTAATTTGCAGTTAATACCAAAGTAATTGACCACCCCTAGACTCACCCCTGTCTGATGCCTCTCTCCCCTCCCTCCCCACGGCATCAGACCTCGTTTAAGTAGAGAAAAGAAGAGAAGGCTCCGGAAATCCGGGGCCTTTTTTTTGCTGTCAGGCATACCCCCATAAAATCGGTGAACCATCTATAATAGCGATGGAAACAGTGATTCCCGATAAAGGAGAGCATTATGATTGCCGCAAACGTCATGACCAAGAGCCCGCTAACCATACCAGAAGATGCAAAAGTGAAAGATGCGGTTGCACTTTTCAAATCCACCCAACTTCATGATCTTCCGGTCATTGACAGTGAACACAGACCTGTCGGCAGCATCAGCACCCGGGCAATCCTGCATGCGGCAGTTCCAGCCTACGCGGATAATAAACTTCTGGCTGCCATGAAGGGTGGCCCGGACATTGCATCCGTTTACAACAATCTGGAGAGCATCTCTGAAAAACCTGCCGCAAAGATTATGGATCGGCATATCCACTCCATTCGCGGCGACACCCCGACCAGCGCTGTCGCTGCCATGCTGATTAATCTTCATCACGACACCTTTAACATTCTTGTCGTGGATGATGAAGGCAGGCTGACCGGCACGATTTCCGCACGCGATATCGTATGCCGAACACCGGAATAGCGATGCTCCGATCCAGTCAGGAAAGGCGATAAAGCATGGAGGGCAGTTCATTCTTTCTCTCACTCGTGCTGATTCTTCTGTCTGCACGGCTGTTTGGAGAGGTGGCAGTATGGCTTAAAACGCCTTCTGTTATGGGTGAAATACTGGCAGGCATTATCCTTGGGCCAAGCCTGCTCGGCTGGGTTGAGCCTACAGATACGATCAGGCTTCTGGCAGAATTCGGGCTGATCCTTCTGCTCTTCGAAGTGGGGCTGGATGCCGACATCTCAGAGCTGATGACCAACAAAAAGAAAGCATCCATCGTTGCTATTGGCGGATTTGTCGCACCATTCATCTCCGGCTTTGCCATCAGTTACTATCTCTTTGATCTTTCGCTGCTCATCTCCCTCTTCATTGGCGGAACCCTTACCGCCACCAGCATCGGAGTAACACTCCGGGTTCTTCGTGATCTTGAACGGCAGCACTCCCATGAAGCCCATGTTGTGCTCGGCGCGGCTGTGCTTGATGACATTCTCGGCGTGGTTCTACTTGCCGTACTGTTTGAGTTCTCCGTTCATGGTGAAGTCAGTCTTATCAATGCAAGCAAGGTGTTTATCTTCATCATGATCTTTTTTGCCCTGGCTCCGATCGTTGCCAAGTTAATGGGCTATGGCGTTAGCCATGCTGAAAAATTCAGTCACATTCCAGGCCTGTTACCCACCATGATAGTTTCGCTCGTGCTCTTCTTTGCATGGCTGTCACACACAGTCGGCGCCCCCGAACTGCTGGGAGGATTTGCAGCCGGTCTTGCGCTGTCACGCCGCTTCTTCCTCCCCTTCAGTGCAATTCTGGCACAGACAGACGGAGATTTCGTAAAAGATATTGAATCAAAGATGAAGCCGATTATTCAGCTCTTCACCCCGATTTTCTTTGTCATGGTTGGACTGTCACTCAACCTTCAGGAGGTGAACTGGAGCGCTGAGGCCGTATGGAAAATGACACTGATATTTATTCTCCTTGCCCTTGCCAGCAAGATGGCCGGTGCTTGGCTGATCAGGGAGCCGACCTGCTCCCGTATTGCTATCGGGATCGCCATGATCCCCCGTGCTGAAGTCGGACTGGTATTCGCCGAACTGGGGCGCATCTCAGGTGTTTTCGACAACGACCTGTATGCAGTGATGATCCTGACCATTGCAGCTACCACCATTCTCCCGCCATTCATGATGAAATATTTCTATGGCCGTTACGGACACCTGCTCTCTAGTGCAGGCAGTGGAAATAACCCCGGGGCCTAATGGTGAGCGTCTTCATCTGCCAGCTCCTTCTCAAACACCTCACTGTTTTTTGTGATCAGGGCAATAAGAATAGCCGAATAGACAAATGTAGAGAGCAGAATGACCCCGACGACAATCGCCTTGAACATCTCCAGATGCTCAAAGGTAGGTGGGATCATCATCAGCATGACGATAGAGAGGCCGCCTTTAATACCTGCAAATGTCAGAACACCCCACCAGCGGAAATTGATGTTGGTCATCCTGTCCGTCTGATTGGTAATGATGGCAAACTTGGCCATCATCGCAGCGCGAATCACGGTTGTTGCCAGGAACATGATCAGAATTTCGGTTTTGTATTGCCACAACAGACCGGGGTCAATGATCTCAGCCATCGCCACAAAGAGCATCGTATTGGCAACAATGGCGAGCAGCTGAATATCCTCTTTACTGCGCATGTGACGGTCCCGCTCTTCAACCGTGGCTTTGATTGTCCGGATTGCGCTACGGATCAATCCTGCAGATGAAGACGCTGCCCGGGACTCCCGCGCAAGCTCTTCCTCTTCCTTCTCCAGGCGCATATCATCATATGCAATCGCTCTGGAGAGTACGTGGTGAACCGTTACCGTAGCAAAGATACAGGCAAGAATACCGGAGAGGTGCATGTGGGAGTGGGCACCAAAAAGATTAAGCAGGGCATAAAAGTGCTCTGAAAGTTCAAAGGCTCCGTAGCCGGTTAGAATCAACACCAGCAGCTCTGCTGTCCGATTCGTTGTAGTCTTCATCGCCAGCAGGCCAATATACCCGATCAACACACCCAGCAGTGCTGAACCCAGTACAATCATTATGCTGGTTTCAGCCACGTAGCCGAACGTCACCTCGCCTCCCTGGAGTGCGTAGAGGCCGATAAAAACAAAAACAATCAATGCCGTCGCATCGTTGAAAAGGCTCTCGCCTTCACAAAGAATCTTAAGCCTGTGGGGCAGGTTGAAACTGGAAAAGATACTGACAACAGAGACCGGGTCAGTCGCCAGCACCATCGCAAAGAGAAGAATAATAGCTGCAACTGAGAGATCATACTGACCGAAGAGAGCATCACCGATAAGCAGGGCTGTAACCACCGATAGTGCAACAGCGACAACTGCCAGATAGAAGAGGCTTAGCCCATGCTCCTTAAGGTCATCCACCTTCAATTCCAGTGAATCGCTAATCAGCAGTATGGGCAGAAGCAGAATCACCAGCAGGGCAAAGTGCTCCGAATCCCCGGTCAGCAGGAAAATATCCCCAAAAAGTGCATGAAAAAGAAATGAGAGCGTAATCAGTCCGACCGGTGACGGCACCTTCAACTTGTCTTCAAGCTGTAGTGCCAGATAGAGAATCGCAGCAATAGACAATACGGCTGTAATCATATGAAAGACCCCTCTTTTAAAACATGCTCGGCCATAAAAAATACCCGGCCACAATGGTTCTCAGACAGTTGTTGAACTGTTAACTTCCTACAGTTCCAGCAGGATATATACGAGAAAGGCGCCATAGAGCAACATGCTCATCGACAGATAGCGCCCGCTCAAACGTCCCGACCTGCTCAGATACCAGAGCCAGCCATTGCCAAGAAGTGCAAGCAGTATGGCTGCCACCGCAGGCCCGGCCTGAAGATCCCACGGCATTAGCAGCATTGCAGCTGCAGGAATCACGGTTCCCTGAAACACCATCGCACCGGTAATATTTCCGAATGCAAGCGTATCTCTACCCTTCCTGACCCACAGAATTGAATTAACTTTCTCGGGCAACTCAGTTGCAACAGGGACAATCAGCAGCGAGACCACCAGGGCAGAGACTCCGATGGCACTGCTTGCCAACTCAACGCCATGCACAAACATCTTCGCACCCACCACCAGCAGAACTAAACCCAGCAGCAGTTGAATAACCGTCATGGTCGTTGAATCACCAAAAAGATGTGCAACATGGAGTGTGCCGTCTGCCTCGGTTGCATGACCCTCATCAACCAGCCGGCGGCTGGCCTTGATGGTCCCCATCAGATAGAGAAAATAGAGAAGAAAAAGAGAGAACGCAAAAGCAACCTTGGCCTGCTCCCAACCCTGCGGGAGCAATGCCGCTGCAACCACCAGCAGATAACCGCCGAGAAAAACGGACAGATCCCGTTTCATTCCGGACATCTCCGGTGTCAGCAGGGTGTTCCAGCCTCGCTTTCTTCCGGCAAACCAGCCCATCAGTCCAATACTGAGTGTCGCCAGCATGAACGGTGCCCCCAGAATGGCTCCCAGACCAACCTCATGGTTAACCGCCTCGGAGGCGCCACCGGCAATAATGGCTACAAGCGGGATGATTGTTTCGGGCATCGCCGTACCCACAGCTGCGAAGATGGAACCGGTCACCCCTTCTGAGACACCCATCCGTTCACCCAGGTGTTCCAGCGCATTGGTAAACACCTCTGCTGCGAGAAACACAACAATCAGGGCTACAACCAGACTTATGATGCTTTCCATCAGGTATTCATGAATTAAAAAACTTCCCTGTGGTTCCCTGTCAGGTACGACTGCCCGCAATATAGTTCTGCAGGGCCAACTGCTCTTCATTCATATGGCGGATAACAGAGCCCGCGTGCACCAGCATGTGCGCAAACAATGCGTAAACCAGATCCTGATTTTTAATCATCAGCTCTGAATATGCACTACGGGAAAGCTTGTAAATAACGCTATCCTCTTTTGCAGTCACCGTTGCACTGGCAACATTACCAGTCAGGAAAGACATCTCACCAAACAGTGACGCTTCACGAACGACAGCTACCCGGATATCCTGATCTCCGGACCGGCAGGAAATATCAGCACGGCCGGAACGCAGCAGGTAAAGCTCGCCACCCGGTGTACCTTGAGTAACAATCACATCCCCCTTGGAATAACCGGCCACCTCAAACAAACCAGCTACAAGCACCTTGTCCTCACCGCTGAGCTTGCAAAGCAGCACGTGTTCCTCAAGCCATTCAATATCAATATCCATCTACCCTCCCTGGAGAGATTTCCTGTTTTTATGTAATAAATGCAACCATATATTCATCACCTGAACAAAGGAATGAAAATATAAATTCTGTTTGAAACCCTCGTACGGATAACACATTTGTCTGGAAGACGGCAATCAATCCTGTTGCAATACGCATGTGATCGAATCGGAAGCAAACTGCGAAGCACTGCCTGTTAAGTGGAAACAACACCTGGCTCTTGCACTGCCGTCACCCCACACCAACGGCTGTATCTGGATACACGCCTGTTCAGTCGGTGAAGTTGCCTCTATCGCACCGCTGGTAACCCGCCTTCTGGAGCAGCACCACCCCATCCACCTGACTGTGGTCACCAAAACCGGTATGGGGCATGCAAAAAGATTGTTTGGAGAGACTATTCATATCTCCTACCTGCCATGGGATCTTCCCGGAAGAATTGCCAGGCTCATCGACCATATCAAGCCGGGACTTCTTCTGCTGACGGAAACAGAGTTCTGGCCGGGTATGCTGAATGCATGCAGAAAACGTGAGATTCCGGTGATTGGCATTAACACCCGCATATCCGATCGCTCCTTCCCCCGATACAGAGCTACAAAATGGTTATGGAAATGGTGGCTGCAACCCGTTCAGCTGTTTCTCGCTCAGAGCAGCGTGGATGCCACCCGTCTCTCCATGCTGGGCATTGATAATGAGCGTATTGAACCCGCAGGTAACCTGAAATATGCCATCACGCCACCTGAAGTGGATGCCGGCCGAATCCGTGAGATGATCGACCCGTCCGGAGTGCGCCCGATTCTGCTTGCAGCCAGTACACACCATGATGAAGAGAAGCAGATTCTCTCCATGTGGCCGTTATGGAAAGAGGTTGTGCCGGATCTGGTGTTGATTCTGGTTCCACGTCACCCTCAACGGTTTGATTCTGTTGCTGTGGATATTGAGTCGGCAGGGGAAAGGTTTGACCGCTGGAGTGAGCTCAACGGTAGCCGGCAACAGTATCCTGAGCAGATTATTCTGATTGACTCCATGGGTGTGCTGCAAAAGCTCTTCACCATTGCTGATATCGCCTTCATTGGCGGTTCCCTGACCCCGACCGGCGGACATAACCCGCTCGAGGCCGCCATATGCGGGCGTGGTGTGGTAACGGGCCCGCACATACAAAACTTCCGTGAGATTATGGGCGAAATGCGAACGGCTCATGCTGCCATCGTCTGCAGAGATGCTCTGGAGGTGGAGCATGCGATACTTCGCCTTCTTCAGCATCCGGACGAGCTGCGGCAACTTCATGCCAGAGCCACGATCTATATGAATGAAAAAAGTGGTGTTCTGGACAGGGTTCTTCACGCAATTCAGCCATGGCTGACTGCGTTAAACGGCAATCAGTTGAAGGGTAAATAGATGTTCCGGCTGCACCAGAAAATTGAGCAGATGTGGTGGTCGGACGATCAGCCCCCGCTGCTTCTAAGGGCTGCAAGTCATGTTTATGATATGATCAACAGGCACAATCTGAACAACCGGAAAAAGAACCTGATGGCACCCTCTCTTCCCATGATATCCATCGGCAATATTACGGCAGGCGGAAGCGGTAAAACTCCTTTTGTAATCTGGCTTGCGGCACTGTTGAAAAATGAAGGGTATCAGCCTGTGATCCTCTGCCGTGGCGATGGCGGCAATAGCGCGAAGCCGGAACTGCTCACCGATAACAGTGCCCCGCAGACGGTTGGAGATGAAGCGGTGCTGATGCATCAGAAAAGTGGCTGTCCGGTCATCTCCGGTCAGGACAGAGTTCGCGCATCACAAATGGCAAAGGAACACGGGGACATCGCCATCCTTGATGATGGCTTTCAATATCTGCAGCTGGAAAGAGTATGCGATATTGTTCTCATCCCTGCTGAAGGCGTGGGTAATGGTCACCTGATTCCGGCAGGTCCGTTAAGGGAGCCTCTCCAGGCGCTTGACCGTGCCGACCTGATCGTGAGAACAGGAGAGGCCGATAGCATCGAGGCGTTAACCTCCGGCAGAGAGTGGCGCTGGTGGACCTCCGGGAACCGGCTCACACAACTCTCCGGCAAAAAGACAACTGCTCCCAAACAGGCCATCGCCCTGACAGCTATCGCACGTCCACAACGGTTTACGCAAAGCCTCGAGACTCAGGGTGTTGAAATCAAAGAGCGTTATATTTTTCCTGACCATCATCCATTTTCACACCCTGATATCGAAGCTGCGCTAAAGGCCGGCCTGCCGGCCATCGTAACGGCTAAAGATGCCGTGAAACTCAAAAAAATATGGCCTGCCGGGCGGGAGCTCTGGATGCTGGAGCAGAAAGCAGAAGCCGAACCGGAGCTGTTTGGAGCTATACTGAATCAACTGAAGTAGAATAATTATCACACATAATTGCTTCCGACCAAAAGAAGCCATTCGAATAATGACAGAAAAGAATGGCGATATTAAAGTTGTTGGTTCAAGAAAACCTGAAACAGCCACACAACGAATTGTGTAGGGATCAGCATGATACAAAGGGAAGAGTGATGAAATATATCGAGTGCAGCCATTGTCAAAAACGCTACCCTTCCAACCGGAAATTTGAGGAGGGTGCACAGCACAAGAAGAGTGTGCGTTGCTCCAACTGCAAAAAGCCATTTCAGATTGTCGTCTATGAAGTAAATGGCGGGAAACCCCAGCCAGTCGAGAATAAAGCCCCTCGGGCCGATGAGAGGTTTCTTTCTACTATAATCAGAAAAGCTAGAATCGACTGATTTCTGACTAACAGGATTATATTCCCTTCAATAGATGCAGATTAGTAATGAAAATGATAGCCAACTGTGACAAAACGGCAGGGTGCTGTGAGGTACAAAAGTCTTCAAATTTTGAATGTCCGCTTTTGGCCGGAGGCAGTCATTCGTAATTAACCACATTTCAACATCACTTAACGATTATTGAAATACGTTCAACTGTAGAATCCCACACTACAATCCGAATCCCCTTACAGTTATGTGAAACAGGTTACCTGTGAACGCTCTCACTAAGCAGCGTGTTCGAAAAAGTTACTGCCGGTTGTAGGCATTCTGCATAAAGACCATCGCATCTTTATAACGATCAAGCACAGTTGCAGAAGACTCATCCAGGCGAAGCACAAGATATTTCAAAATCGCAATGGCGATTGGCGGATGGCTTTCACAAATATGGGCGAACTGCTCGCGGGAAAGACGCGCCACCCGGCAGTCCGTAAGTGCTTTCGCAGTCGTCACATGCGGATGCCCCACCACAAAGCCCAACAGACTCGCCACTGCACCCGGTTTGAATGTGACTTTCATGCTGCCAACATGCTGGTAACGCTGCTCGGCCTTGATCTCCATCTCGCCTTCAAGCAACACCAGCAGGTCATTGTTTTCCAGACTGCCCTCGGAATAAAAAACCTCGTCCCTGGGGTGACGTGTTTGTGTCATGTGCAATGCCAGCTTTTCAACACACTCTCGTGACAATTCAGCACAAATGGGTGTGGCTGCAATTTCATCGGCATTTACTGATTCAGTCATGCTCTTCTCCTGACCGCCGGGGCGATTAATGTTTCTGGGTTCCGTGCATATAAGAGAGACTATCGTTGTAACGATCGAGCGTCATAACAAAAAATCTGTCCAGTGCCACGGCCAGGAACCTCAGTATTTGAATAGTGATTTCAGGGTGGTTCTCACACAGGTGTGCAAACTGCTCCCGTGACAGGCGGGCTACCCGGCATTCATCCACTGCCCTCGCCGTACCCACGTGAGGTTTGCCGCCCACAAACCCCATGATCCCGGCTACATCTCCCGGATCGAGTTTGATCTTGAGTATGCCGCCTGTGCCGAATCGGTGTTCGGTGCTGATTTCGAGATTGCCATCGAGGATAATTAGCAGGTCGTTATTCTCAAGACTTCCTTCGCGGTAAAGTATCTCATCTTTTTTATGCTCAACAGCTTCAAGATGGCGTGCCAGTGTCTCGACACTGGCCTCCGTCATGCCGGAGCAGATAGGTGCATCTGTAATTTCACTGACTTTGACATAACTGCGCATGCTCAAACCCCTTATTCTAGTGATGCAAACATAGCACAGTATTCATACCTAACAAGGTGCAAGTCTTTCTCCGGCACGCCCGAAATGGTAGTAATACCCACCGTATCTTACTCCCTCACATCTTATAACCAGATAACTTATGTTTCGATTGGTAGTGGCAATGGGCATAGTACTTACGTTAGGTTTGGCAAAGATTTATTAACCGAGGTTCATCATGATTGATAAGGCCCTTATGGAAATTCTTGCCTGCCCGAAGTGCAAGGGTGACATCCGCTACAATGAAACCAAAGACGGTCTGGTATGTGATGCATGCCAGCTTGAATACCCGATCCGTGATGACATTCCTGTAATGCTGGTGGATGAGGCCAAATCTTTAGCCGGTTAAACCACAATACTTCATGAATAAAATTCTGGAGTTCGGTATTCGGCTTCTCTTCTGGTCTATCCGGATCATTCCCGTTCGCCTGGCCGGAGCCATCGGAGCAGGCATTGGCAGAGTCACCTTCTCGATTCTCTCCCGGCACAGAAACAATACCATAAGAAACCTTAAACGGGTTTATCCGGACAAAACTGGCTCATGGCACATTAGAACTGCCAGAGAATCATTTGCCGAGCTTGGCCGAACCATGTTCGAGCTGCCACACGTCTATCTCAGATCCGAAGCATTTCTACGCTCGAGAATTGAGACCCGTGGCGAGGACGCATTCCGGACCGCTATGCAGCAGGGCAAGGGTGTTTTTCTTTCAGCCTGCCATCACAGCAACTGGGAATTTGGAGCGATCTCATTCTCACTGCTTGGATACCCATCAAGCCTGATTTACCGGCCCGTCAAGCAATCGGGAGTGAATCGATACCTGAAACAGTGCCGTGAACGTTTTGGTGCCCGGCTTTTCTCCAGACAGGATGGTCTGCGCTGGATTCCAAAAACCCTGAAGCAGGGTGACTCCATCGGCATCATGATTGATCAGCATATGAGTCAGGGTATTGAGGTTCCCTTTCTCGGTCATCTCGCAAACACAACCGAACTCCCCGCTCCCTTCATTATCAGAAACCAAACACCGCTGTTTGGTGTGGCTTTGATGCGCATAGGCCATGAATTCAGATTCCAGTTGCGATTCTGGCCTATTCCATCTCCTGAAATGACGGGAGAGAGAGAGAAGGATACCCTTCGTGTTATGAGCCGGATCAACGAGAGTTTTGAAGCGATCATCCATGAACGTCCCGAGCTATGGTTATGGGTTCACCGGCGCTGGCTAATCCTTGATGAGCAGGAGATGGATAACAGGGTGGCTGATGGCAAATCATAAGCCATCAAGTGAGCAGCGCTGGAGCACCTCTCAGAAAGCTGCAGTGACCAGACTACAGGAAACGGGCCTGGAACTGCTGCATATCAACGCAGGGAAACGTTATCATGCCATCATCAGTGCACTCCCCAAGCCTCTTCCTGCCGATGCATCTATCCTTGATATCGGTTGCGGACCGGTATGTACCGGCAAGCTATTCAACTCTTCACATACAACCTACCTCGATCCACTTCTTAATGACTTCAAGAGAAGCTTCCCGGGAGCACTGCCTGAAGGTGAATTTATTGCCGGTACTGCAGAAGATATTCCACGGAAAGATCAGAGTTACGACCTGATTCTCTGTCTCAACATGCTGAGCCATTCTCTCAACCCTGAACTGATTATGCACGAAGCCAGACGTCTTCTAAAACCGGAAGGAATTTTCGCCGTCAGTGTCATGCTTTGGCCGGAGCTTCTTGCCCGCCTTCACTACCTGAAGATGAGACTTTTTCCTATGGGCGAGTATCAGAAGCGGCTCTATTGCTACACGCAGAGAGGTATCGAAAATACGCTGCTGCGCCATTTTGATATCCTGAGCAAGCAAGCGCTGGAGACCAGCTCTTCGTCATTCTCACAGGAGTGGATCTTTCTCTGCCAACACAAAAACAGACAGTCTGATGAAACCAGCCAAAACTGAACACATGGTTATCCTGCCCCCCAACTGGCTGGGTGATGTAATCATGGCACAGCCTGCTATGCGTGCCTTTTGCAACTACCACAAACCTGTCCGGACAACGCTCGTCGGTCAGAGATGGTTGTCCGACCTCGCCCCCACCCTTGGGCTCGGAAACGTCTCCTGTGCAGAAGATGTTCCAGCAGATGCGGAGAGAGCCATCCTGTTTCCCAACAGCTTCCGTTCTGCATGGAAGGTTTTTCGCAGTGGTATTCCAAAGCGTACAGGCTTTCGCGGGCAGTGGCGGAGCCTGCTGTTGAACCGGGGCTACACCCCGGGACTGAACATGATCCGTGAACATCATCGGAATTACTTTCTCGACCTGGCAGAACAGGCAGGCATTCCTGTTGAACAGCGGGAAGTTGAACTGGCAACAAGCGCTTCTGACATTGCGGCAGGGCAGAGGTTAATGCGGTCACACGGGCTGAATCCGAAAAAAACCATCTGCATTGCTCCCGGCGCACAGTTTGGCGGTGCCAAGCGCTACCCTGCAGAATCCTATCGCCAGATCATCAGGTGGCTCTCCGGTTCCGGTTGGCACATATTAATTCTGGGCACGGCTGCAGAGAGGGAGATTGCCGAGCAATGCCTTGCTGAAGTGGCAGCCCCGGGCTGGAACAGCAGTGGAGAAACATCACTTAAACAGGCGCTTCAGATACTCTCCGCCTGCCGCCTTCTATTGTGCAATGATTCCGGTCTGATGCATGTTGCTGCTGGCATGGGCAGGCCCGTAGTGGGCATCTTTGGCGCCACGGATCCGGAAAGAACCGCCCCTTCCGGGCCTCACGTGAAACTTCTGTATCAGCCTGCGGCGTGCAGTCCCTGCCTGCAACGGGAGTGCTCTGTTGCCGGCCAGCCCTGCATGGCCAATATCGCTCCTGAAACCGTACGTGATGCCTGTCTGGAAATGCTTACCTGAATGAAAGTTCTGATTGTTAAAATGTCAGCCTTTGGCGACATCATCCATGCCCTGCCGGCGTTGTATGACCTGATGCAACAGCCGAATGTTGATGAGATTCACTGGCTGCTTGATTCCCGCTTTGCATTTGTGGCACCACTTCTTCCGGAGTCGGTCAAGGTGCACAAAGTTGCATTGAAGGGGGATGCCCCTCTGCGCGATGCTTGGAACATGATCAAAACACTTCGCAAAGAGCAGTTCGATCTGATCCTTGATCTGCAGGGGTTGATCAAATCCGGCATCATGTCCCGCGCTATCGGATCCAATGTTTTTGGTTTTGATACCAGGCAGAGCCCCGAAAAGCCCAATCGTTTTTTTGTTCACGCTGTTCCATTTCATCAGGATGACAGGCATGTCGTTCAGCTCTATCGGAGCATTGCAGCCGCCCCGTTTATTGAAGCAGCAGAGAGAGGTCGTACCATGGCATACACCGCCCCTGTCATCCAGGTTACGGAGGCAATGCGGCAGGAGGGGGAGGAGGCCCTGTCAGATAATGGAATCAACGGAGCATTCTCCGTGCTCCATGTTGGTGGAAGCTATTCTACCAAACGTATTCCTGATGCTCACTGGTCATCCATTGCTGCAGAATTATCCGGGGACGGGCAGGTGCTGGTTCTATGGGGAAACCGGGATGAGCAGCTACGGGCAGAACTGCTCTGTTCAGTATCTTCGAATACCATCACGACAAAACGGATGCTTTCGATCGGAGCAGTCGCGGGTCTGCTGGAGAAGGCTGATGCCTATATTGGACAGGATACCGGTGTAACGCATCTGGCAGCGGCCGTAGGATGTCCAACTGTCTGCCTCTGGGGGCCGACTGCTCCATGGCGCATGGGAGCACTTGGTGCCCGGCACCGCCATGTTGTGGCCCGGGTTCCATGCGGACCATGTTTCAAGAGAGCATGTGACCAGTTTGTCTGTATGCCTTCGATCAGCCCTGAGCATGTAACCTCAGCATGGAAGGAGATAAAACGATGAAAAAATATTTTCTGGCACTTCTGTTCTTAATGGCGGTAACGCCTGTTCATGCCGCTTCACCATGCCTGCCGTATCATGGAGAAACCATGCATTTCTCCGTAGGCTGGGAGTTTGTCAATGCCGGTACGGCGACCATGCGGTTCAGCAGACAGGGAGATTCCGGTTACCGGGTTGACACCGATGCCCGCACCAATAAATTTTTTGATATATTCAAAAAGGTTCGCGACACCATTGTTTCTGAAGGCGTCTGTATTAACAGCAAGCCACAAAGTACACTGTTTGATCTTGAACAGCATGAGCGAAAATACCATGCGAAGAAGCGAACAGATTACTTCTGGAAAGAGAACAAAGTCCGTTATACCCACAACAAGAACAGTGAAAACTTCGATGTTCCTGCCGGCCACCTGAACGTGCTGGATGCATTTTTCCTGACACGTACGCTTCCGGTGAAAAAAAATAAAGTGCTGAAAATTCCGGTCTTTGATTCCCGGAAACTCTACGAGATTGAAGTTCGCCTGCTCAAAACAGAGACCATCAGAGCGCCGTGGGGAGAAAAGGTTGAGTGCCTGGTCATTGAACCGAAATTGAAAACAGAAGGTATCTTTTCCAGTGTCGGAACCATGAAAGTATGGCTTACCAATGATAAAAGGCGGATACCGCTAAAAATGACCGCCAAAATTAAAATCGGCCACATTGTCGCCCGTTTAACTGGCTACGTGCCCGCATCATGATTATGATTGCGTTCTCTGCCTGGTCATTGCCTTGCACATAAAGGACAAATTGTAATGCGTATACTTGATATTGGTTGTGGACCAAACAAAGTAACAGGTGCGATTGGTATGGATCATCATCCTGATTCCCAGGCCGACGTACTGGCCGACTTTGAACATGGCCATTTCCCGTTTGCTGATGAGAGCTTTGACCATGTGGAGTGCAGCCATGTTATTGAACATGTCAGAAGTCCTGTCCGTCTCATGGAAGAGTGCTGGCGTGTGCTGAAAACAGGCGGAACACTGAAAGTAAAGACCCCCCACTACACCCATTGGACCAGCTGGGGGGATCCGACCCACTACCACCATTTCGGTTCCCATGCGCTTCGCCAGTTCACATGGGAGAGTACCGTCTACTATAAATGCCGTTACTCCATGGTCTCGCTCGACCTGCGCTGTTCAACCCTGCCCTCACGGCTGCTGAAAGTGCTGCTGGGCCAGGAGCGTTTCGAACGTTCATTCTCAAAATTTTTTCCGATCCGTGAAATCATTGCTGAATTTCGCAAGGAGCCGATGTGAGCACTGAGTCAACCGGAACGACAAACTGGTATACAAAACTTGAGGCATGGTGCTTCGGTCACCGAATCTGGGCAACAGCCCCTGTCATTATCCTGCTGCTTGCCTTTGCAGCACCTACACCGGCCACACTCTGCATTGGCGGTATTATTGTCCTGCTCGGTGAAGCGGGACGAACCTGGGCATCGGGATATATCGATAAAAATGCCACACTGGCAACGGCCGGCCCCTACCGGTTCACACGTAACCCGCTCTACTTTTTCAACAGTGTGATTTTTGCAGGCTTTTGCATCATAGCAGCCAATCCCTGGGCAGCCGTGCTGGGCGTTCTGGCATTTACAGCTATCTACCGGCCGGCGTTGAATAATGAAGCGGCCTACATGCAGGAGCTCTTCGGTGAAACCTTTGAAAAATGGGCAGCTGTTGTGCCACTGTTCTGGCCGAAATGGACATCCTATCCGGCTACAGGAAACTTCTCATGGAGCCTTGTAAAAAAACATCGTGAATTGGGTAACGCCCTGTCAATGATCGCAGGTATAATCCTGTTTGCCGTGATCTACGTTCTACGGAACTAAACAGAAACCCATGCGTGCTCTTGTTGTAGTCTGTCGCTATCTGGGCGATGTTCTGCTGGCAACACCTCTGGCAAAATCGTTAGAAGCATCGGGTTATGAGGTCGACTGGCTGGTCGCACCCGGAACAGGCTCTATCATCGAGGGACAAAGTTATGCCAGACATATCTACTCGCTTGAGCCAGGCATTTCATCTGTCTGGAACACAACCCGAAAACTCTGGAAACAATATGATCTGGCCTGTGTTCTGACGGGTTCAGACAGACCGATGCTGGTGTCACTGGCGGCAGCAAAGAAGACCCATGCACTTCTGCCCACCCGGGCTCAGGACTCCTGGAAACGGCTGATGAGCAGTAGCTGGATCGGCTATGATTCTGAGTCTCATGTGGTGAACTACTCCGTAAAACTTCAGGAGCTCATCGGGCTCACCCCTTGCCGGGATGTTGATATCCACTGGAGTGCCGATGACCTTCATGGCCTCACCGAAGCTATGAAATGGGGTATCAACACTCCCTATGTCCATATTCACCCCTTCGCCCGCTGGCCCTATAAGCTCTGGTCAGATGAAAAGTGGCAGCAACTGATCATGGCCATTCACAATGAGGGCATGAAAATTGTGATGACTGCTGCACCCGAAGAGAGTGAGCAGGCGAAGAAAATTGCCGGGGCAGTTCCTGAAGATGCCATACAGATCTTTGCAGGAGCACTGAACTGGCGTCAACTGGCTGCACTTTCCGGGCATGCAAAACTTTATGTTGGCCTTGATACCGCCAACACGCATCTGGCAGCAAGTACCGGGGTTTCAACCATTGCGGTCTTTGGCCCGACCAATCCACAGATATGGGGGCCATGGGTCAATGGTTTTAAAGACAGGAGCCCGTACCAGCCTGCAGCAGCCAGTGGCGTGCAGGTGGCCGGCAACATTACACTGGTTCAGGGGCTTCAGGATTGCGTGCCATGCCAGTTTGAAGGGTGTGAAAGGAACAGACAAAGTTACAGTGCATGTCTGGATAGTTTAGGGTTCGATCGAATCTGGAATATTGTGAACCAACACATGCATGGAGTGACTCCGAATGACTGAATCACCACTGTTTGAAGCTTGCCCCCTTGAGTGCGGGGCAGAGCTTGAAACCACATCAATCAATCTGCCGGAAGGGAATCTGAAACGCTGCACCTCCTGCGGCCAGTTGCTCAGTGCATGCACTGCCTCACGTTATGATGAATCCATGCAGGAATTTGATGTGCCTGAAGGAACACTGCCTTCGGAGCAGAATGTGAAGCGCCTCCATAAACGGGTCGGCAACAACCTGAAACAGGCTGCTGCCATCCTCGGTCAGCCCGCTTCTGCACTCAGGCTCCTGGATACCGGATGCTCCAGCGGCTCACTGTTACATGTTGCATCGGAAATCGGTTTTAACGTTGCCGGTGTAGAACCTGCCCCACAGGCTGCCGCAACCGCACAAAAGGCCGGCTTTGATGTCTTCAACGGGCTTCTGCATGAAGCTCAATACCCGGATAACAGTTTCGACATCGTCACCCTCTATGAGGTCATTGAACACCTGACCAATCCTCTGGAACTGGTTCGTGAAGTTTATCGAATCCTGAAACCGGGAGGGCTCTTCCTGATCGGCACGGGCAATGCGGATTCGTGGAGTGTTGATGCGCTGGGATCAAACTGGAGCTACTTCTCCATTGAAGGCCATGGTGGACACATCAGTTTTTTCACTCCCGCAAGCATTCGTCTTCTGGCAGAGAAGACGGGTTTTCTGGTTGAAGATATTCAGACCAAACGGATCTGTTTAGCAGAAAGAGGCAGCACATCCGCAGTTTCATACCGTTTTAAAAAACTCTTTGCCGAACTGATGGCACTACCCGCCCGCTGGCTCAACAAAGGGCATGATATGTTTATTATTTTGCGTAAGCCGGACAGCGTGTGACCCCACCCGGGATTGCTGTTGTCATCTCCACCTACAATGCCCCGGCCTTCCTTCAGCTGGTGCTTGATGGATACCGTAAACAGAGTGATCTCAACTTTACCATCTATATTGCAGACGATGGCTCCGGCGAAGAGACAAAAGATCTGGTCATCCGCTACCAGGCCGACTTTCCTGTTCCGGTCAAACATATCTGGCATGAAGACAGCGGCTTTCGTAAGAGCAAAATTCACAACATCACAATCCGGCAGATTGATGAACCTTACGTACTGTTAACAGATGGCGACTGCGTGCCCCTGCCCCGTATGGTTGAGACCCACCGGAAATTTGCAAAACGGGGGCAGCTCATCAGTGGCGGCAGAGTTTTACTTTCCCGGACATGGACTCAATCACTCTGTGATGGCACTGCTGAACTCCACAGCGATGCATCTCTTACTGAATGGTTCTCAAACCGTCTGAATAATAATATTAACCGCATACTACCGTTTCTGATCCCTTCTCATCTGGGAAAAGCCGGCCATAAACTGCGCGGCATCCGTGGCTGCCACCTCTCCTGCTGGCTGGATGACCTTCGTAAGATTAACGGCTTTGATGAGACTTATCAGGGGTGGGGACGTGAAGACTCAGACCTTGTGGCCCGCCTGTTTCACGCAGGCATCTATCGCCGCGAGCTTCGTGGCATGCCAGTATTGCACCTGTGGCATCAAGAGGAAGAACGCGGCCAGCTGAATAAAAACGACCGGTTGTTACAGGCATGTCTGGAAAACAGGCGTGTTGAAGCATTAAAAGGTCTAAAACAGTTACAGGAACGATCATGACAACGAAAGTATCGGCATACATCCTTACCTTTAACGAAGCAGATAAAATTGAAGCTGCCATCAGGAGTGTTCAGTGGGCGGATGAGATTATTGTGGCCGACTCATTCAGTACCGATGGCACAGCTGAAATTGCCGAAAAACTCGGGGCAACGATTGTAAATATCCCATTCAAAGCATTCGGCCAGATTCGCAATGATGCCATTGCCGCCTGCTCGCATGAGTGGATTTTCAGTCTGGATGCCGATGAGCGCTGTACACCCGAATCCGAAGCAGAAATGAAAAGAGAGCTGCAGAACCCCAAAGCTGACGCCTATTTTGTTCCAAGAAGAAACTGGTTTATGGGGCGCTGGATCAAACACAGCGGCTGGTATCCGGATTATCGACAGCCGCAACTGTTCCGCAAGGGTGCGATCATCTTTGATGACCGGGAAGAGGTGCATGAGTCCTACGAAGTTCACGGAACCATTGGCCATTTCAAACAGGATATCTGGCAGATCCCTTTCATGAATCTGGAGCAGATGCTGCACAAGATGCAGCGTTACTCAACGCTGGGAGCCAGGAAACTGGAGCGTAACGATAAACCCGGCGGTATGGGCAGAGCACTTACGCATGGTATCTGGGCATTTATTCGAATCTACTTCATTAAGCTGGGGTTTCTTGATGGCTGGGCAGGCTTTGTGCTCGCCCTTGGCAACTTTGAAGGCACCTTCTACCGCTATGCCAAACGTACCATGAAATTGAATCACTGGAACCAGCCGCCCAACACCTGATGCCACACTCCGATTCCCAAACATGGAGAGAGAGGGGTGATACACTGCTGCCCTATCTGCTCTGTACCACAGCGCTTATCCTTCCCTTCTCCATTGCCGTGAGCAATATTCTGCTGGGGGCAGCTCTGGTTATCGGCATCGCCACAGGCGGCTGGTGGCGGGGTGCGAAATCTGTTTTTCAAAAAGCTGAAGCTTTCTCGATAATCCTGATCGCCTATTTTTCTCTTATGTTGATCGGGCTCATCTGGAGCCCTGATGTTGCCCGTGGCGCTGTCATTATCAGTAAACAGTGGTCATGGCTTCTGCTTCCCCTGGCTATGATTACACTCAACAGCAAAATGTGGCGCGATCGCTTTCTCCTTTTTCTGTCAATCGGACTGGGGCTGCATCTCCTGCTCTGTATCACCCAACTATTCGGGGTTCCTCTTCCTGTGCAGGCGCCTGGCGGCTCCAGCAGTGATGAGCCTACCGGCCTGATTGGACGCATCGGCTTTGGCCTGCTTTACGGCATGTGGGGTGGGTGGCTGAGCCAGTGGGGTTGCCAAAGAGAGGACAACTGGCGCTATCCTGCATGGGGT
>JAIPJD010000009.1 GCA_021734365.1 Mariprofundaceae bacterium
AAAAAGAGGCTATATCGCGTTCAACTTGAATCGTTTCCGGCGACACTTCCCTCTCCCGTATCAACCAGCGTCGAGATTGGTATGGTGACCTCTGCTGCCATGAATGCCGATGGTGAACTGTTTGGTATCGCCCATCTTCCTATTGAGCTTGTAGAGAACCATACACCACTGATTGATCCTGAAGGTGATTCGGTTCAGGTCATTGAGGTATGTCATGTCTGAAAAGAGAACTCCGGACTCTCTGTTCATCTGGTACTGCGTGGAACCGGACTCTGAAGCAGGAATTAAACAGTGGCTCAGTGACCTTTTTAAAGAGACAGGCATCCGCGGGGCTCTCTTTGCCCGTCATGCGAAAGGCAAAACCACTTTCATGGAAACCTATGAAAACATAGGGTACGGAGCTCTGGAAACCATTGAAGCCCTGGCGGCCGGACAGGCATGTTTTGAATCCGTGCAGCGGCAATGCGAGGCCTTTGAAAGAATCCAGCCTGGCGGGTGAGGTTGAGTAATGAGTACAAATGTTAAAATAGCCGGCCTGGTCTTTATAGTGATATGGCTTGCTGTCATGGGACTTGATGAGTTTGGTATGATTCAGTGGCCTGATATGCGTATCAAGCGTATTTTTGTATGGGCACCAACCGTGATATTCGGCCTCTATTTCCTCTTTTTTGGCGGCAAAACCAAAGAAGATGTAAAAAAGGATGATACGTGAGTAGTGCCGTTGACCGGGAAGGCAGCAGCCTCACCATTACCCTGCCATTCTCCTTTAAGGGTAAGATATTCCGGCCGGATTGCCGTATTGATCTGGATGAACTGATGGAAAAAGGCTCAATTCCCTGCCTTTACACCCATCTGGCCAATGAAAATCGCATCGATATCCATTCGTATGAGTATGATGTGATGATGATGTCGGATATGGAATTTTCAGACGCTACAGGCATGGCAATCCGATTTGTTCACGGTGATAAATTTGATGTCAAAGGTTTTGAGTCCGAGTGGAATGAGAAAAGAGTGGACATGCAATTGCAGCAGATCGCCAATCGGCATATGAACCAGACAGATATCGAGCAACACCCCCGGCTTAAACAGGCGCTGGTCGAGGCCTACCGGTTGGGCACAAAGAGTGCCGGGATTGAAAAGGAAATTCACAGTACCACCTCACCCGGCTTTTGATTAGGCTGCCGCCATGCCTCAAATCCCGACGCTAAGCACCGCAGCTCAAATTGCCGTCAAACTGATTCGCCGTGAATCCATCACGCCTGAAGATGGTGGTTGTCAGAACTACATCGAATCACTTCTTGCACCTCTGGGCTTTGTTCGCACCAATGTTGATGCAGGCGGCATCGTTAACAGTATCTATACCCGCAAAGGTGAGTTGAAGGGTGCCCTGGCTTTTGCAGGACATACCGATGTCGTGCCAACCGGCCCGCTGGCAGATTGGCCACACCCTCCGTTTGATGCGGTGATTGAAGATGGCCCTGGCGGGAATCTGCTTCATGGCCGTGGTGCTCAGGATATGAAAGGTGGCATAGCATGCTGGATTGCCGCTGTTTCATCATTGTGTGCCGGGTTTACCCCCCTTCCCACGCTGCAACTCCTGATTACTTCGGATGAAGAGGGTGACTCCATTGATGGTACGATTCGTATCGTTGAGAAGATGCAGGCTGATCACACCCTTCCGGATGCGGTGATTGTGGGTGAGCCCTCATCTTCCAGACAGGTTGGTGATGTGATTCGCCGAGGGCGTCGCGGCGTTGTACAGGCAAGCATTGCCTTTGAGGGCAAGCAGGGACATTCAGCCTATCCCGATGATGCTGTCAACGCCGTGCATATGGCTGCACCGGTGCTTGATAAAATTACCCGGATTGACTGGGGCGATGCCACTGAAGGCTTTCCGCCAACCACTTGCCAGATCACCAACCTGCAAGCCGGTACAGGCGCAGTTAATGTCATCCCCGGCACATGCTTTGCCGGTGTAGATATACGCTATAATCCCGGCATCACTTTTGAGGGGATAGAAAAGCTTATTTTTGAGGCCTGTGATGGTGCAAATGTCATTCTGGATATCCAGCATCAGGCCGAAGTATTTTCCACTCCTGATGGGCCGTTTCTTGATCAGGTATGTGCATCAATCAGGCATGTGTCAGGCATTGAGACTGTTCGGGATACAGGCGGTGGAACATCTGATGGCCGTTTCCTGGCCGCCGCAGGTGTTCCTGTTGTCGAATTGGGGCTCACCAACAGCACCATTCACCAGGTGGGAGAGTGTGTTGCCCTGCACGAGCTGGACAGCCTCACATCCATCTACGCAGATATTATCAATAATTTTGAGGTTTAATCATGCCGACAATGCTGGGCGCAACCACAACCCACCCGAACAAAACGATGGAGACCTTTCCGAACCCCAATCCTGAACGCGATTACCATATCAGGATTGATTCACCCGAGTTCACCTGCCTCTGTCCGAAGACAGGACAGCCCGATTTTGCCGAGATCAAGCTTGACTATGTACCGGATCAGCTCTGTGTTGAACTTAAATCACTGAAACTCTACTACTGGAGCTTTCGCGATGAGGGCCACTTCCACGAGCAGGTGACCAACATGATCGCCAATGACCTGATCAGCCTGCTTGATCCGCGTTATCTGAAGATTCAGGCGGTTTTTAACGTTCGTGGCGGTGTTTATACCACGGTTGAAGTCGAACACTCCAAATAGGACATGAACATAATGCTTCCATTCACCAAGATGCAGGCGCAGGGCAATGACTTTGTTATCCTCAATAGCCTGAACAACGAACTGCCGGACCTGACTGAAGAACTTATCCGTAACATCACCGAACGCCGCTACGGTATCGGCTGCGACCAGCTTCTGGTGCTCCACCCCTCTAAAAAGGCAGATGCCGCCATGCAGATATTCAACAGCGACGGCTCCGAGGCGGCTAACTGCGGCAACGGGCTGCGCTGCGTTGGTGATCTGCTGATACGCGAACTGAACAAAGATGAGGTCACCATCGAACTGGCTGACCGTACCGTGAAAGCCTGCCGCACCGACAGAGGGGTCGCCGTTGAGATGGGCAAGGCAACCATTGGTGAGAAGACCGAAGCGCATGTCAATATCGAGATCGGCAATCCCCACGCTGTCTTCTTTGAAGCGACAGAAGCGTTTCCGGAAGGCCGGAACATCGAGATTATCACCGGCCAGGTCGCCGATCATGTCTATCTGGATATCATCGAACGTGGTGCAGGCCGAACTCCGGCCTGTGGCTCCGGTGCATGTGCTGCCACCGCTGCCATCTGGCATGTTGAAGGCCACACCCGCCCGCAGACCATCGAGATGCCGGGTGGCGAAGTCACTGTTTCGGGCTCGCCCGACAACCTGATTCTTGAAGGTGGTGTTGAAACCGTGTTCGTTGGAGAGCTAAGTATAAATAGTTTTTCCGAGTAACCGTTTTTGGATAAGCGGCCAATCAATGTCTGTTCTTATGCTTTATCGTTTTGCGAATAAGCTGACCAAAATTCTTGTCCTTCTTCCGTTTTTCAGCGTATGACATTTCATTGAACTCTGACTCCTGTTTTAGCTTCAAATAGCTCTGGTAATGTTTCTGATCAAGCTCCCCGCTTTCTATTGCCGCTAAAATGGCACAGCGAGGCTCGTTGTTATGGCCGCAATCAGAGAAGTGACATTGTTCAGACAACGCTACAACATCCGAAAAACTGTCATCCAACCCTTTCCCGGCGCTTAAAACACCCAGTTCACGCATGCCGGGCATATCAATGAGCATTGCACCCTGCTCAAGCATGATAAGATGACGGCGTGTAGTTGTATGCCGCCCTTCCCCGGACTCACTAACAGCCTTGGTCGCTAATTCAGTATTGCCAACAAGCCGGTTGATGAGTGTGGTTTTTCCCACGCCGGAAGAGCCAAGAAGACAATATGTTTTCCTCGGGCTCATGATCGATTTAACCTGCTCAACACCGACGCCTGTCACATTGCTGAGCGCTATGATTTCAGTGCCGATTCCTGCATTTCTGATTTCGGCTATCAATTGCTCCAGTTCATCAGGTGAAATCAGGTCTGTTTTAGTGAGCAGTATAACGGGTTCAATACAGCCATCATTCACCACCACCAGATAGCGCTCCAGCCTGCGAATATTAAAATCAAAATGACATGACAGAACAACCAGTGCCACATCAATATTTGCCGCAATCATTTGATATTCAACATCTCTGCCCGCGATTTTTCGGCGTAAGAATGATTTTCTGGGAAAAACGTTATGTATGCTCGCAGCATTTTCATCGTCATGGTATTCCACGCAAACCCAGTCTCCAACACATGGGAAATCAACAGCTGATTCGGCAGTATGAAAAAATTTACCCTTCAGGATGGCATGGGATTCACCGACTTCGTTCTTTATGGTGTATTGCCCTCGATCTACCGCAATGACTCTTGCAACACTGTATTCTGACCCACAAAACTCTCCAGCGTGATCTTCAAGCCATTTATCCAAACCCAGATCAATCATGTCCATAAAAGCACACCTTCTTCGTTACTTCTATAAAGACGCCTCTCCTGATTAGAGAGCAACATTGGGGAAACCAACTGAAGGCGAATTATTAACAGGGCGATCAACGGCGAAGGTGGAGAGGTCCATTTCTGGTTCACTGTCTGCCATCCACCGGCTCATCAGTTTGGCGGTGATTGGGGCCAGGGCCACACCGTTACGATAGTGGCCGGAGGCAACCCACAGGCCGGGAATTGACGTTACAGGGCCAAGAAGCGGCATGCCGTCGGGGCTGCCGGGCCTGAAACCCATCCACTTCTCCTCAATCTCCAGCCCTTTCAGGCCCGGCGCAATGCGTGCCATGGATGCCATCAGCCTGCCGATCACCTCGTCGGTAGTGCCCGGCTTGAAACCGACATGCTCCATGCTGGCACCAACAAGGATGCGGCCATCAACACGGGGCACGAAATAAGCATCATCATGTTTCACAATAGCGTGCATCACTCCTGGCTCTCCCTTCAAGAGAACGATTTGCCCCTTCACCGGCTCCACAGGCAACTCAAAGCCCATCTGCCTGGCCAGCTCGCCACTCCAGCTGCCACCGGCAAGCAGTACCTGATCAGATTCAATATTTCGGCCATCGGCACAAACAACGCCAGCTGCCGCGTCACCCTGTTTCAGCAGTCCGATCACCTCGGCATGCTCAACTGTTGCAACACCGAGCTGCCCCATCCATGCACGCACCGCTGCCAACAGGCGCGGATTACGCAGCTGCCCTACTTCGGGCCAGAGCAGAGATCTGTGAAGCCGCGGGGAGAGGGCCGGCTCACGCTCCAGTGTCTGTTTTGTATCCAGTTCTTCAACTTGCCAGCCGAAGCGATTCGACCACTCGATGGCCGCCTGCCAGTGGTCGGTTTTGTCATCATCGAAAAACGGAATCAGAAGTCCTGAGCGCACCCACTCAATCGAGATGCCGGTTTTTGCCTCGATATCAGCCTGAAAACCGGGATACATCCCCAGGCTTGCATCAATCAGGTGGGTAAAGGCATCCGGATAGAGCCACGGATGGATCGGGCAGAGAATTCCGGCTCCGGCCCAGGAGGACTCCCGGCCTGTTTCGCCACGTTCAACTACCGTAACATCAATATCTAACTGCTTCAGATAGCAGGCTGTCAGGCATCCGATAATTCCGCCCCCGACCACAGCTACATGCATAAATGGATGTCCTCTTCGTAAATGTAGTTAAAGATTCTCAGATCAGCCATTCTATCCATCTTAAAAAAATAGTGATTTCCAAACATTCGCCAAGCCCTTAACATGCTCTCCCATGCCCTTTTCCACAGCCAGCAAGCTGACCAAAGCACAAGCATACCAGCACTGTATGAGAATCGCACAACAGCATTATGAAAATTTTCCAACGGCATCACGGCTGATCCAGAGGAAATTACGCCCCGCTGTCGCAGCCATCTATGCATTTGCCCGTGCCGCTGATGACATGGCTGATGAGGGCAACGCATCAGCTGCCAAGCGTCTGAAACAGATTGATGCGTGGGAGAGCCTGCTTGAGCGCTGCGTAGATGATCAGATCGATCACCCCGTCTTCCTTGCCCTTGGCGATGCCATCAACAGGTTTCACCTTCCGGTTGAATCGCTGTATGATCTTCTGATTGCATTCCGGATGGACGTCTCTATCCACTCCTATGCAACCCGGGATGAACTGATGTTCTACTGCAGGCACTCAGCCAATCCGGTTGGCCGCCTGATGCTTGCCCTGCACGGCATTACAGATTCCGGGGCACAGCACTACTCCGACGCACTCTGCACGGCACTGCAGTTGACCAACTTCTGGCAGGATTTGAGTCGTGACATTCCCAATGGCCGCTGTTATCTGGCACAGGAGTGGCTTGAAAAAGCGGGTTTTACCAGTGAAGAGGTTCTGCATGGGGAGCTCTCTTCCGGGCAGCTTAAACCTGCACTGGCAGAGGCCTATGCGGCAACATGGATGCTGTTTCAGCAGGGGGCGAAGATTCTTCCCCTGCTTCCTTTCAGACTAAGGCTTCAGATTGCAGCAACACTGTATGGCGGCATGGCGATTCTTCAGGCAACCACAAAGCTTGAAGACCCGTTAAACTCTCGCCCTGCGCTGACCCGCAGTCACTGGTATGGCCTGGCAGGCAATATCCTTGTCACGACCCTGCGTCCATCCAGACCGCTAAATATGGAGATTGCATGAACCCCTCCCAATATTGTGAAGAGAAAACCCGCGGATCGGGATCATCCTTCTATTACGCATTCCTTTTCCTGGACGAGGAGAGGAGGCGGGCCATGATGGCGCTCTATGCCTTCTGCAGAGAGGTTGATGACGTTGCGGATGAGACCAGTGAAAAGGACGTTGCCATACAGAAGATCCACTTCTGGCAAGAGGAGCTTCATCAAGCGTTCAATGGCCGGCCACAGCACCCTGTTGGAAGGGAGTTGCAGTGGGCAAAGGAGCACTTCTCTCTTGATGAGGAGCTCTTTATTGAGATTCTCGATGGCATGCTGATGGATATCAATGGCATGCCGATGCTGAAAAGTTCAGATCTGTCGCTCTACTGTTACCGGGTTGCAGGTGTAGTAGGTCTGCTCTCAATCGAAATATTTGGCTACAGATCCCGGAAATCACGTAACTTTGCAACATCACTGGGAGAGGCGTTGCAGTTGACCAACATCCTGCGTGATCTGAAGCAGGATGCTGCAATCGGTCGTATTTACCTGCCCCAGGAGGATCGTATCCGATTTAAAGTGGCAGATCAGGACTTCAGGGATGGCACCATCAGTGAAGGCATGGCCGCTCTGCTTCAACACTATGGAGAGAAGGCCGAGTCGGCCTATACAAAAGCACTTGAGCAGTTGCCGGAGGAGGATCGGGAGAGCCTTCGCCCCTCTTTGCTGATGGCATCAATTTACTATGCACAGTTCAAACGGCTGAAAAGCCATAAGTTCGATTGTTGGCGCCACTCGGCTCAGATATCGCCGCTACAGAAGATCTGGATTGCCTGGCGCACATGGAGATATGAGAAAAAGGCAGTCAATCGTACCGCACCCCGGCCGGTTCGGCTGACATTCTGACCCGGATCATGAACCGGTGAAACGCTCCGTTGCCATTATCGGGGGAGGCCTGTGTGGACTGACATCTGCCATCCGACTGGCTGAAAAGGGTCATCAGGTTCATCTCTATGAAGCAGCTCCTGCACTGGGAGGACGTACACGCTCATTTTACGACGCAACAGTTAATGAGTGGGTCGATAATGGCCCTCACCTGCTTATCGGAGCCTACAAAGCCACACACAAACTGCTGGAGGGCGTTGGCGCAGGCGTCAACATCACCTGGCAGCAATCATTGAAACTATCGCTCTGGGATGAACAGCGCGGCCACTTTTCACTCGCTCCATCACCATATCTACCCTTCCCTCTGGCGCTTATGGCAGCCCTTTACCGCCTTCCCGGCCACGGTGCTGATAGCCTTTTAAGCCTGCTCCGCATCCACCGCAGCCTGAAGGGAGCCGATACAGCATCGGTTAAGGCCTGGATGGTAGCTGAGAACATCTCTGACATACTGCAGCGTGACCTGATTGAACCGTTATGCCTGGGGGTGATGAATGAGCCGATGGAGAGTGCAGACTGCAAAAGTTTTGCTTCTGTTCTGCGCGTCGCATTTTCCAATCACGACCATGCACGACTTGGCTGGTTCAATAAACCGCTCTCGGAGGCCCTGATCAGGCCGCTAGAGCAGCGTCTGGAGAGTCTGGGGGGCTCTATCCATATCCGAACAACCATTCGAAGCATTGAACAGGCAGACGATACCTGCCTGCTGCACACAGGCCAAAATGAGCTGGGACCTTACCAACATGTGCTGATCGCACTGCCGGCCTATGCACGAAACAGACTTCTGGGTATTGATGAGCCTGTTAAAACAAGTCCGATCACCAACGTTCACCTCTGGTTTGAAAATGATATTCCACTTCCTGATGCATTGGTTGGCGGCATCGGCACCAGAGGCCAGTGGTACTTCAATGTCTCATCACAGATGGGAAGAAGCGGAACGCAACATATCTGCGCCGTAATCAGCGCTGAAAAGGCCGGCAACAAGGCTGAGATGATACAGAATATCTGTGAAGAGCTGGCTAAGCTGTCCGGCATCGAAACAGTACAGCCTGTGCATAGTAAAATCGTCACTGAGCAGCATGCAACGGTGCTGGTAGCTGATCACCGGCGCATGAACACGGGTATGATCATTGATGCCTCTGAAGCGCCTCTTTCCGGTGATTTTCCCGCAACCATCGAGGCGGCAGTTCTGCGTGGTGAAGAGGCTGCTCAAAGCCTTTGTTTTCAATAGTTCCAACAGGTTATCCACCGTTAGAGCGATATATGCCCCGAAAGATCAACTTGCCTCAACTATTAGATAAATAACATCCATATCATCTCATAACATATTGATAACAAATGAAAATTATTAATGCATATTATTTAAGCAGTGGCATGTAGTTGTCCATACTGCCATGCTCCTGTTATAAATGAGGCAAGTTACTCACATTGTTATCCACAGCTTCTGTGGATGCTTTTTCTAACCCCTTGTAATACCTGCACTTAGCCCTTGCAGGAACAGATCATCCACGTAGGTTACTATCTCATGAGCAACCGTGAAATTCGCCACTACTCTCTGGCTGACAGTGTGATCGGGCACGTTGATCAGGCTCTGAACAACATCTTCTGCAAACAGGCCTCTCAGCGTCCCTACCCGGCCGACAGAGGTGCAGATTCCGATCTCCACCTCTCTACTGAGGAGAAAAAGCGGGCTGCCGGTCTGATGCGTGTCAATCATGCCGGAGAGATGGCCGCCCAGGCGCTCTATCACGGCCAGAGTCTGATCGCCCGTGATCCATCACTTAAGGATAAGCTGTATCATGCCTCTGTTGAGGAGGGAGATCACCTGAACTGGTGTCGCCGAAGACTTGATGAGTTGGACGAACGCCCCTCTGTCTTTGATCCACTCTGGTATGCAGGCTCATTTGCCATCGGCATTACTGCCGGTATTGCCGGTGACCGCTGGAATCTCGGTTTTCTGGAAGAGACTGAAAAACAGGTGGTTCGTCATCTCGAAAGCCATCTTCGGCGCCTGCCTGAGCATGACTCCCGCAGCCGCACTATTGTTGAGCAGATGAAGATTGATGAGCAGGGTCACGCAGATCTGGCCCATGAACTGGGGGCTGCAGAACTTCCGGAACCTGTTCAGGAGCTGATGAAGCTGACCTCAAAGGTTATGACCAGCCTGGCAGAACGTGTTTAGCCCCCAACACCATGTATGTGGCTGAACACCTGCCTCCAGCGGCGGCTATCTGCTCAACCCTTTAGTTTTGTAATCTCGTCCCGGTAATTGGCTGCATCTTCAAAACGGAGATCAGCAGCGGCTTCGGCCATCAGGCGCTCCAGTTCCAGGATGCGCCGCTCTTTTTCAGCAGGTGTGGTATAGGCAGCCTCAGGTTCGGCTACCTCGGGAATATGGGCGTAGTCCATCTCATAAACCGAACCCAGTATATCTCTGATCTCCTTCTTCACAGTTTCAGGGGAAATACCGTGCGCCTCATTATAGGCCGCCTGTTTACTGCGACGGCGTGCCGTCTCATCGATCGATACCTGCATTGAAGTGGTGATTCTGTCGGCATAGAGGATGACCCTCCCCTCCACATTACGGGCAGCACGGCCGATGGTCTGAATCAGGGAACGAACCGAACGCAAAAACCCCTCCTTATCGGCATCAAAAATAGCGACCAGTGCCACTTCGGGCAGATCCAGCCCCTCACGCAGCAGGTTAATACCGATCAGAATGTCGAATTCACCCAGACGCAGATCACGCAGAATCTCCATACGTTCAATGGTATCGATATCCGAGTGCAGGTAGCGTGCCTTAAGCCCGACATCTCCCATGTATTCACTCAGATCTTCAGCCATACGTTTGGTCAGGCAGGTGGCCAGCACCCGGAAACCTCTGGCAATCACCGCGTTGGCCACAGAGACAAAATCCTCCACCTGTGTCGTGGCCGGACGAATCTCCACTTCCGGATCAAGCAGGCCTGTCGGCCGGATTATCTGTTCGGCAAAGACCCCGCCCGTCTTCTCCGTCTCGTAACTGCCAGGTGTGGCTGAAACATAAATCGCCTGTGGGACGATGGCTTCAAACTCATGAAACTGAAGCGGTCTGTTATCCAGTGCTGACGGAAGCCTGAAACCGTAATCAACCAGTGTCTGCTTTCTGGAGCGATCACCCTTAAACATGCCGCCGATCTGGGGCACGGTGACATGCGACTCATCGAGCATCACCAGCGCGTTATTGGGCAGGTAATCAAGCAGGGTTGGCGGCGCTTCACCTGCTGCGCGCTCGGTAAGATGGCGTGAATAGTTTTCAACTCCGGTGCAGTAGCCCACCTCCTGAATCATCTCCAGATCAAACATGGTGCGCTGCTCCAGCCTCTGCGCCTCAACCAGTTTGTTCTGATCATGCAGCTCAGCCAGCCTCTCAGCCAGTTCCGCCCTGATATTCTCCATGGCCCGCACCAGCAGACCACGCGGCGTAACAAAGTGACTCTTGGGGAAAACAGTGTATTTATGCAGTGATTCAATGCGCTTACCGGTTAACGGATCAAAGCTTGAGATACCGTCCACCTCATCTCCGAACAGCTCAACACGAATGCCAAAATCTTCGGCATGGGCCGGAAACAACTCAATCACATCACCGCGTACCCGGAATGTGCCGCGATGAAAATCCATATCATTACGCTCGTACTGCAACTCAACGAGCTTGTTGACGGCGCTTCGCTGATCCACTTCACGCCCCACTTCAAAGTACTGCAGCATATTGGCATAGGCCTCGGGGCTGCCCAGACCGTAGATACAGGAGACCGACGCGATAATGATCACATCTTCGCGTTCCAGCAGTGCACGCGTGGCGGAGTGACGCATCCGGTCAATATGTTCATTAATCGAAGAGTCTTTATCAATAAAGGTGTCGGAAGCCGGAACATAAGCCTCCGGCTGGTAGTAATCGTAGTAGGAGACGAAATATTCCACTGCATTGTCAGGGAAAAACTGTTTGAATTCACCGTAGAGCTGGGCTGCAAGCGTCTTGTTCGGTGCCATAATCAGGGTTGGTTTCTGCGTCTGCTCAATAACACAGGCCATGGTGTAGGTCTTGCCGGAGCCGGTTACACCCAACAGGGTCTGATGCCGCTCATGACGTTTGATACCATCGACCAGATGTGCAATCGCCCCGGGCTGGTCTCCCCTCGGCCTGAAATTTCCACAGAGTTTGAAACGCATCGGCGAAGCATAATCATATCCATCCGCTTTGGCTCTGATCATTACTGCGCCGAATAGAGACATCGCCTATACTGTTGACTAATATCAGCAGTATAAGCTTATTGAAACGGTTAAGAGGGAAGTTTGAATGGATGATATGCAGGTAAAAGAGCTTGAACATAAGGAAGTTCTATACCGACAGATGATTGACCTTTATCCAAACGATCCCAAATATCTTCGTCGTCTGGTGGAGCTTCTGCTGCAGCTAGACCGGGAAGATGAAGCAATAAGCAGAATGCGCCAGCTTGAACGCATCTACAAGAACAGGGGAGAGAAAGGATCGGCCAAATCACTGAAAGACCTGCGTCACAGCATCTCAGGCAGTGATGACACACACTCCGGCACCCTTAACCCTTTCCTCTCCGGCATTAAACCGGAAGCAATCTCCATGCTGATGCGTGACGTGAAACGTATTCAACTTAATGAGAATGAGACCCTGATCAAACAGGGTGATACCGATGACAGCATGTACATTGTTCTTGACGGCGAGCTGGCCGTGCTTGTGCTCTATCGCAAACAGAACAGCCCGAGACTGGTCCACATTCTCAGGGAGGGAGCAATTGTAGGTGAAATTGCTTTTCTTGAGGGGCGTTCACGCAGTGCAAGCATTATTGCCAATACCAGAGCGAGCGTCCTGATGCTCTCATCCAAATGGGTGCTTAAGTGCCTTCTGAAGTTTCCTGAGGTAGGTGATTACCTCCGTCAGGAGAGTGATTTCCGCAAACACCTGACTGCAATTAACGGTAATGTCATCCTGGCCAGACTTCCGGATGAGGCGAAAGCAGATCTGGCTCTGCATGCAAAAACCATGCATTACCCGCCTTTTGCCGTCATCTCCCGTTCAGAGAAAAAACTTCGCTGGGTAGGAATCATGATCTCCGGTCTGGTACGCATTGTAGCAGAGGACAGTCTCGGACAGAGTCATGTACTTGAGCCAGTCAAACCCGGGGGCACCATAGCAGATGTCGCCGCCCTTCAGGATGAAACCAGCATCGCCGACATGGTTACCGTAACTGACACAGCCATTCTCCAGATACCTGCTGAAAAGTTCAGGAGTCTCATGGAGGATAACCCGTCCGTTAAAACCAGGCTTCTTGAGGATCACGCCAAACGAATCTCAACAACCATGGTCTATATCAAAAATAAAACCGGCTAGTTTCTAAAAAACAGTACGTTTTTTTAACCCCATCTGAAAACCTGAAAATAACAGATACGAATAACTTTCTATTAAAGAGAAGGCTGTTACTATGCGCCACCATTTTTTAGCCGCCTTCAGGCGCCCGAGGTAATTTGAATGTCCCGCAAGCTGCGTAATATCGCCATCATCGCTCACGTTGACCATGGCAAGACCACTCTGGTTGATGAAATGCTGAAGCAGTCCAACACTCTGGAGGCACGTGAAGAGATTAATGTTTGTGCCATGGACTCCAACGAGATTGAACGCGAACGCGGCATTACCATTCTCGCCAAAAACACGGCCATTCAGTATGGCGACACGCTGATCAACATTGTCGACACTCCCGGGCATGCCGACTTCGGTGGCGAGGTGGAACGAATCCTGAACATGGTTGATGGTGTACTTCTGCTGGTGGATGCCCGCGAAGGCCCGATGCCACAGACCAAATTTGTAACCTCCAAAGCGCTTGGTCTGGGGCTGAAGCCGATTGTTGTGATTAACAAGATTGATCGCGAAGGCTCCGATCCCGATTCGGTTGTCGACAAGACTTTCGACCTTTTTGCATCCCTCGGTGCAACCGATGACCAGCTCGACTTCCCTGTTGTTTATGCATCAGCCAAAAACGGCTATGCCATGCTCGATCTGGCTGAGGAGTCCGACAACCTGATCTGCCTGTTCGACACCATTCTTAAGCACGTGGAGGAGCCTGCCGGCGATCCGACAGCGCCACTGCAGATGCTGGCTACCACACTGGACTGGGATGACTATATCGGCCGCATTGTTATTGGCCGCCTTGCCAACGGAACCATGAAAACAGGTCAGGATATTACCGTTGTTCATGCCGATGCATCACAGTCGAAATTCAAGGTCACCAAAATCCTTGGCTTTATAGGCCTGCATCGTGTTGAAGTTGAGTCCGCACAGGCCGGTGACATTGTTGCCGTTGCCGGCATTGAAACCATTCATATTGGCGAAACCATTGCTAATCGGGAAAATCCGGTTGCACTGCCTGTCATTAAGGTGGATGAACCGACCCTCTCGATGGAGTTGCACGTCAACAACTCTCCCCTGGCCGGAACTGAAGGCAAGTTTATCACCACCCGTCAGATCCGTGATCGCCTGTTCAAGGAGATCCGCACCAATGTGGCCATGCGTGTTGAAGAGACCGATTCGGCAGATGTCTACAAGGTCTCCGGTCGTGGTGAACTGCACATCGGTATTCTGCTTGAGAACATGCGCCGCGAAGGCTTTGAAATGGCCGTATCCCGTCCACACGTGATTGTTCGTGAGATTGATGGCGTTAAACAGGAACCCTACGAACACGTAACTGTTGATGTGGACGCTGCATACCAAGGCGCTGTGATTGAGAAGCTGGGCAAACGTGGTGCGGAGATGACCCATATGCAGTCCAACAAGGACGGCTCCACCCGTGTTGAGTTCATGTGCCCTACCCGTGGCCTGATCGGTTATACCTCAGAATTCCTCACTGACACCCGTGGTACCGGTGTTATGCACCACATTTTCCATGCCTATGGCCCGTTTGTCGGCTCTCTTCCCGGCCGTAGTAACGGCGTACTTATCACCATGGCATCCGGCGAATCGGTTGCTTTTGCACTCTGGAAAATTCAGGAACGGGGCAAGCTGTTCATCGGCTCAGGTGTAAAGATCTATGAAGGTATGATCATCGGCATGAACAGTCGCGATGATGATATGACAGTCAATGCAACCAAAGAGAAGAAGCTGACCAACGTACGTGCATCAGGCAAGGATGACTCCATTGATCTGGTTCCACCGATCAATCTGTCGCTGGAGCGTGCCATTGAGTTCATTGATGATGATGAACTGGTAGAGATCACACCGAAATCGATCCGGCTGCGTAAACGCATACTGCAGGAGAACGAACGCAAACGTGCAACGAATGCTAAAAAACATCAGTAGATAATAAAAAAGGGCGCCCAGGCGCCCTTTTCTGTTCTACCATATGTTCACTTACGGCTGAAGTGTAACCCGGTTCATCACCGTGCCATTTTTCACCTGGTCAACCACTTCCATACCCTCTACCACCTGTCCGAAAACCGTATACTGGCGATCCAGGTGCGGCTGTGGAGCAAAGCAGATATAAAACTGGGATCCGGCCGAATCAGGGTCGGAGGTACGTGCCATGGCCACAGTACCACGAACATGTTTTGTCGCGTTGAACTCAGCATTGATCCTGTAACCCGGCCCACTGGTACCGGTACCGGTCGGGTCGCCGGCCTGTGCCATAAAACCGGGGATCACACGGTGAAAGATGATGCCATCATAGTAGCCATTGCTGGCCAGCACCTTGAAGTTGGCCACGGTATTGGGAGCCACATCAGGCAACAGTTCAATTTTAATCGAGCCTGAATCGGTTTCAATCAGGACGTGATTACCTTCCGGCAGATCTTTATCCGTCGCTGATGGTGCTTGTTTGGGTGCTTTACTCATTGTTTTCTCCACTGTTTCTTTTGAAATCTGAACCGAATCAACAGCTCCGGCATCACTGCACGCGGGCATCATAAAAAAGAGCGCCGCAAGTGTCAGGGATATCATGGCCTTATTTTTCATAACAACTTCTCCTGTGCTGATGGTAAGATTCTTGCAGGATGCAGAACCATTCGCTTCAGTCCCGGTTTAAGCTCTGCCGTACCGAGCATGGCTCCCTCTGAAGACACCTGCACCATACCCTCTATCTTATCGCTTACCTGTATACGCTGTCCCTGCAGGAATCGCCTGCCCTCTTCAATAGGGAGAGCTATCTCCGGCAGATCACGCAACCACTGCGATAGCGGCATCATGCAGGCTTCACGGCGTTCTGCAAGCTCATTCATGGTGACCATCAGACTCTCGTGCCAGCCGCCGGTAGAGAGGCGGCGCAGTGCGGTAACACACCCTCCCATGCCCAGCCGGGAGCCGATATCCCGTGCCAGGGAGCGGATATAAGTGCCTTTCGAACAATTTACACGAAGCGTGACCAGAGGAAAATCAAACCGAATCAACCCAATATCATAAACCGTCACCCTGCGTGCCTTCATTTCAACACTCTTTCCAGACCTGGCAATCTCATGTGCCCGCTTTCCGTCAACGCGAATCGCCGAAAAGAGCGGTGGAACCTGCTGCTGCTCGCCGACAAACTGATCAAGCAGATCATTGAGCTGTTTCTCTTCCACCACCCCTTCAAAACGGGCGTTCACCTCACCTTCACAATCCAGTGAATCGGTCTGGAAACTGAGATCAAACGTCACCTCATAGCACTTTCCGGCGTTCAGGCCCATTTCCGCAAAACGGGTCGCCTCACCCAGCAGGATTGGAAGCATCCCTGTTGCCAGTGGATCGAGTGTGCCGGTGTGCCCGGCCTTGATTTTTTTTGCGCCGGATGGCGTAAAAATCCGAACCACTTCATTGACGGCACGGCGCGAGGTCCAGCCCGGAGGTTTATCCAGAAAAAGAACGCCGGAGATCATTCAGCTTGATAACAGGCGAGTGACGAGCGGATGAACCCGCTCTTTAACCTCATCCAGCGAACCATGGAGGTCACAGCCGGCGGCATAACGGTGCCCTCCTCCACCCAGTTCGGATGCAAGTGAACCAACATCAAGACCATCGGCACCACGAAAGCTCAGCTTCCATAAACCTTCGCTTCCGGGTCGAATGAAAACAGCAACACCTACGCCTGAAATACTGCGGCCGTAATCGATAAATCCTTCCGTATCTTCAACATTTGCATCTGTCTGCTGATACATCCCGTTAGTAACGTGGAGCCATGCCGAGCGCTGCTTATCGTGCAACTCCAGCGTATCAAGTGAGAGCTTTAACAACTCAAGGCGGGCAACACTATTGCTTCCATAGACTGCGTTTGATGCCGTGGCCGGATCAGCCCCTGCCCTGACCAGTTCGGCAGCAAGGTGAAAGACATCCGCATCGACTGTTGCAAGCCTGAAGCTTGAGGTATCAGTCATCAGTGCCACATAGAGCGGTGCCGCTATGGCCGGTGTCAAATCAATATCAAGGAAAGAGAGCAGATCAAAGATCATTGCGCCTGTTGCGCAGTAGCCGGCATCAACAACATTCACCTGGCCGAAGTTTTTGTTACTGGCGTGGTGATCAATATTTATCACAGCCTTTTCTGCAAAAAAACTGTCCGGCATACCCAGTCTGGATATGGCACCGCAATCCACTGAAATGATGGTGTCTACTTCATGCAGATGCTCAAATTCACTGCCTGAGGTAGCCCGGTTCGATCCATCAAGGTATTGGCAGATACGTGGTACTGGATCGAGATTATGCATCCACACCCGTTTACCTGCCGTATTCAGGGCGTGGAAGAGTGCGATCTGTGAACCGATACCATCTGAATCGGGGTTTTTATGGGTAATAATAACGATCCCGGCAGCACTTTTCAGCGCTGCGGCAACACTGCTCCAATCCGTGTTTTTAACAGGCACTTTCAACCGCTCCCTATCTTGCTGAGCAGGTCATTAACCACTCCGCTCTTATCAAATGCGTCATCCCAGTGAAATCTTAGCGAAGGAAACCGTCGCTTTGGCAACGCCCTGCGCAACTCATGTTCAAAATGCGGGCAGATTTTATTCAGGCGTTCAACAACAGCGGCGGAATCATGTTCATTCATGCGATGGACAAAAACCGTCATCCCCTGTTTCGCTTTGCTTGGCTCCAGTCGCGTGACAGTAACACCAAAGAGTTTCGGGTCATCAATTTCACGCTGCATCAGTGTCGTCAGCAGTCGATGGATATCTTTCTGCAGACGATCTTTTCCGGAAGATCGGTTAACCATATTCGCTAAAGTGTAGCAGCAATTTCCTCGATAATATAAAACTCGAAGTTATCACCCACCTTCACATCATTAAAATTCTCAACACCGACGCCGCACTCAAAACCGCTCTTAACCTCTTTAACATCGTCTTTAAAGCGTTTCAGGGATGCAAGTGTACCATCATAGATCACTACGCCTTCACGCAGAACCCGAACATGAGAATTACGCACCGCATGGCCATCGGTCATGTAACAACCGGCAATCGCACCAACCTTTGGCACCTGGAAAACATCGCGAACCTCGGCACTTCCGGTCACCTTCTCGACCCTGTCCGGTGTGAGCTTGCCTGCCATGGCAGCTCTGATTTCATCAATGGCTTCGTAGATCACCTTATAAAAACGAACATCCACACCCTCTTGCTCGGCCACTTTCCTGGCTTTCGCTTCCGGGCGAACATTGAAACCGATAATGATTGCATTGGCAGCTGACGCCAGCATCACATCAGACTCCGTGATACCGCCAATGCCCTTGTGGATCACCTTCACCTTCACATCATCCGTTCCGGCCTTAACCATTGAATCAGCCATTGCTTCAACGGATCCGGTCACATCGCCCTTGATCAGAACCGGGACTTCAGCCACGCCGCTCTGTACTGAGGCAAACAGCTCATCAAAGCTGGCCTTGGTGTGCGTTGCAACACCATGCTGGCGAATCTTCTCTTTACGATAAGAGATGATCTCGCGTGCCTGGCGCTCATTCTCTACAACCACAATCTCCAGACCTGCATCCGGAACCTCTTCAAGACCCAGAAGCTCGAACGGAATCGAAGGTCCGGCTGTTTTATGCTGAACCGCATTCTCATCAACAATGGCACGAATACGCCCCATAACGGTTCCTACCACAACAATATCACCCTTGTTAAAGGTGCCGTTCTGAACCAGAACCGTTGCTGCAGGGCCCCTGCCCTTATCCAGGCGCGATTCAATCACGACACCCTGGCCACGACGTTCGGGATTTGCCTTCAACTCCAGAATTTCTGTCTGCAGCGCAAGCATCTCAAGCAGATCATCCAGCCCCTGGCCTGTCTGAGCTGAGACAGGAACAAAGATCGTATCTCCACCCCACTCTTCCGAAACCACTTCGTGCTCGGAAAGCTGGCGCATCACCTTTTCGGCATCGGCTCCCTCTTTATCCATCTTATTGACAGCCACAATAATCGGCACCCCTGCTGCACGCGCATGGTTCAGTGCCTCTACCGTCTGCGGCATAACACCATCATCAGCGGCAACAACCAGTACTGCCACATCTGTCAGTTGCGCACCGCGCGCACGCAGGCCGGTAAACGCCTCATGGCCCGGTGTATCAACAAAAACAACACGTTCACCGCTCTCCAGCTTCACCATGTAGGCACCGATATGCTGGGTAATACCACCAGCCTCAGCATCGGCCACATGGGCCTTGCGAAGTGCGTCGAGAATTGAGGTCTTGCCGTGATCCACATGACCCATAACCACAACAACCGGCGGACGGGGCTGTAGATTCTCTTCGGACTCTTCAATGGTCTCGATCAGAACATCTTCCACGGCTGCCTCGTTGATCAATTTTGGTTTATGACCAAACTCTTCAACAATCAGAGTAGCTGTTTCAGCATCAATACTCTCATTGACTGTAACCGTTGAACCCATTTCAAACAGTTTTTTAACAACCTCTCCGCCCTTAATTGCCATCCGGTTGGCAAGCTCGGCAACAATAATCGGGTCGGTCACTTCCACAGTTCGTGTTACAAAGTCCGCATCATCCTTGGTAATGACTTTCGTCCGGCCACGACCACCACGAGCCAGACGGGCCTGACGCTCCATCTGCTCCTCAGTCATCACTACATTACGACTGGATGCGTAATTGCGTTTTGCTGCTTTCTCAGCCGGAGAAAGCCTTCTCTTCTGATGTCGACCTCCAGGTCCGCCAAAGGATGGCCCGCGTCTCTTCGGCGTCTCTGGTCCTGTCGGAGCACCCGCTTCCGGAGAAACAGCTACAGACGGCGTGCGTCTTGGTCCTGAAGTTGGTGTGGTGGCACTCCCGGCAGAATGTCTGGAGGCCGAGCGGGTATCTTTACGCCGTTCAGCACGTTCAGTACTGATATTGGCTTCAATCTGCTTCATGGATGAACGTGGAGCTTTGGCGGCTGCAATCTGTGCAGGTGTCAGCCCCCGACGAATCGTTGTCCGTGGCCCTGAACTCTTTTGTGCTGAACGCTGGGGTTCACGCCTTGGATCCGATGCCGGACGGGGGGTTCTCTCTTTCTGCCGGGCAGCACGTTGAGGAGCGCTGGAACTCTTTGCTTCCAGCTTGTTCTTCTCTACTGCCTGCGATGCGCGTTGGGCAGGTGTCAAAGCCCTGTCCACACTCTTGACAGCCTCTCTCTTTTCTACCGATGCCTCCCCGGCCGAAGCCTGTGGAGTCTCACTGGCTGCCTGGGAACCGGATGCACGGCGACGACGTACTGCCACCTGCACAGTACGCCCTCTTCCCTCTACACTGCTACCGGGCCGTGACTGTCCGGCAACCATAGGACGGTTCAGCGTCAGGGTTTTCCCGCCCGCCGGAGTTGCACCCTTGGCAGACGCTTTCAGTGCTGCTTTAACCTTCGCAGTATCTTCTTCATTCAGAAGGCTGGTTGGGCCAGAAACTGCCACGCCACAATCCACTGCGGCGCGTTGCAGATCAGCAACACCAACACTCAGTTCCGTTGCCAATTCGAGGATGCGTTTATTCGCCATGTCGTACCTTTACCCTAATTCCTTTACTCTCACATACCAGTCGCAAAACATCTGCAGCTTTGTCGATACATTCGCTGTATCCAGTGCCGCCACCGATATTTTATCTCTTGCAAAAGCCTCAGCAAGAAATGAGGTGGAAAAACCGTGTAACAATATGGTTTTCTCTCCTGCTTTCCGCCTTTTATCTATACCATCTTCAACCTGCTGTACCAATGCATCACCAGCATCACTGGCTAACATGACCAGCAGGGGGCCACTCTTCCACATTTGATGCATCACCGCATCCCTTCCCAGCACTGCAACTGCGCCGAATTGTGAAACCAGACGCACCAACTGCCGTCGTAACACTTCACCTGTCCGCTCCATCAGGTTCGCACGCTGTGGAAGCTGAACATTAAACCTGTTACGCAGTGCTCCCAGCTTTCTGTCTGTTAGCCCCGTGAGACAAGCCTGCTTCATGCAGAGATATGTCCCGCGACCCGGTGCCTTCTGAAAAAGATCGGGCCATATCCGGCCTTCATCATCAACAACCAGGCGCAACATCATGCTCTTCTCTTCACTATCCCGACAGATCAGGCATTGGCGCTGCTTCAGTTTCCTCTCGGAACCGGAACTTTTACTCAAACCAGCCGCTGGCCTCTCTTGCCGCCAGAATCAGCGCTTCCGCCTGATCCCTGCTCAATCCCTCAATATCTTCAATCTCATCAACGGCCGCATCTGCCAAAGCGGCTACGGTCAGCATCTCGCGCGCTGCAAGCTGCCCTGCTATCTCACGGGTCATTCCGTCCAGTTCAAGCAGGGAAGGCACACCTTTACCCGCTTCACTTTCACCACCATGCATCGCCTTATCAAGCAGTGCATTACGGGCACGCTTCTGAATCTCCAGAGAGAGATCAGCATCAAGGCCTTCAATGGATGCAATATCTTCAACAGCACAGTAGGCAAGATCATCAAGCGTAACGAAGCCTTCGGAGATCAGCAGCGATGCAAAATCTTCGTCAACATCAAGACCTTCCTGGAAATCAACTTTGGCTGTCTCAATCTCTACGGTTCGCTTCTGCTGCTCTTCACCGGTGGACATGATTTCAACATTCCAGCCGGAAAGCTCCGATGCCAGGCGAACGTTCTGGCCACGGCGACCGATAGCAATGGCCAGATTATCCTCGGCACAGGCCACCTCAATGGTGTTTCTCTCCTCGTCCACCATCACACGCTCAATCTCTGCCGGTGCCAGAGCATTCACAACAAATGCAGCCGGGTCATCGGTCCACTCGATAATATCAATCTTCTCACCATGAAGTTCATTCACCACGGCCTGCACACGTGCTCCGCGCATGCCTACACACGCACCGACCGGATCAATGCTCGGGTCAGTAGAAATAACAGCAATCTTGCTGCGGGAACCCGGATCACGTGCAATCGCCTGAATTGCGATCAGGCCATCCTGAATTTCAGGAACCTCCTGCTCGAAAAGCTTCTGTACCATGCCCGCATCAGAACGGGAGATAAAAACCAGCGGACCTTTAGGCTGGTTACGTACTTCCCGCAGGTAGGCACGTACCCGATCACCCTGACGGTATGATTCACGCGGCAGCAGGTCTTCACGATACATCACGGCCTCACCGTGCCCGAGATCCACGTAAACATTGCCGCGTTCAACACGCTTCACAATACCGGTAATCATCTCACCTACACGAGGCTCATACTCTGCAACCACACGATCACGTTCAGCTTCCCGAATCTTCTGATTGATCACCTGTTTGGCTGTCTGGGCAGCGATTCGGCCAAGCTCTATTGGCGGCAGTGGCTCACGGAACTCCGTGCCGATTTCAGCAGCAGCATCCAGTTCCTTGCCCTGCTCAGGCGTCAGCTCGTTCTCTTCATCCTCGACCTCTTCAACAACGGTACGGACGTGGTTCAGGCTGATAGCACCTGTTTCACGATCAATGATCGCCTCAACCGCCCTGTTACCATATGTACGACGCGCAGCGGTTCTGAGCGCCTGCTCCATCGCCTCAAGCACCAACTCACGTTCAACTGATTTTTCACGAGCCACTGCATCGGCTACCTGTAACATTTCAACATTCATTGTCTGTTATCCTCTTCCAATCAAACAAAAAAATAAAACTCTATCCAATTCTTTTACGCCCATGGATGGGCGACTTCAGTGAGCAAGGTGGATTTCACACAATTTACCTTGCTCCGCAGGCCGAGAGGCATGGATGCCCGAGGCCGTATCTAACAACTACCCCTTCTTATTCAACTTTTTCCAGTTGACTGCCCGAACCACCTTCTTCACATCAGCCATCGCAATGTGGCGTGGCTCCATACCCTCTTCCTGAATCAGAAAACCCTCATTCTCAGGGCCGAGGTTATCACCTTCAATCGGCTCACCGAGATCAAGCTCCTCCTTAAAAATCACTTTGATCCAATCACTTTCGTAGCGATCAAAGTCAGCGGCACTCTCCAGTGGCCACTCAAATCCGGGAGATGAAAGCTCGAGGCGATACTTACCCTTGATCAGGTCTTCCACATCCAGTTGCAGAGCCAGCCCACGACTGATGCGGGCCAGCGTATCTGAGTCAACACCACCCTTGCGATCAACAAGCACCTGAACCAGCTGACTGTTACCGGATCCGCTGATACGGACACGCAGCACATCCACACCCAGTTCATCAGCGATGGGAGTGAGCAGTTCAAGAACTTTTGATTCCAGACTCACAATCACTCTCCTCGCTTCACCAATAATCATCACGTCTGAAACAAAAAAAAGCGGGCCTCGGCCCACTTTCAACGTTGCGAATCATAGGTGCAGGCCCGGAGAATGCAAGCTCACATTCATACTCTCCTGATACCTGACAGATTATTTCCTAACTCTCTTTTTCTCCGTCCCCGGGAGCCTCCCCGCCGTCCGGTTCAGAATGGTGAGAAAAAAGCAGATGTTTGACCCAAAAAAGCAGTCCAAAAAACAGCATTCCAATCGCCAGGCCGATCAGCGGGTTATCTTTTAACAGGGAGATAAAAGCAATGGCATCCATAAGCCCGTATGTTAACAGCAATGAAAGAAAATCTATAAATAAAATCCATTCCGATGTTAACCTCAGGCCGGGAGCCATAACCATCATGGGCAACAGGGTCATTCAATCTGATCAAACCCCTGATAGCGTGGCCTCCTGCTTTGCCCCCGGAATCAACCATTGAGAAAAAAATGAGATACACTTACCGACACAGACAATGAATATTATTGACGTTCACAGCAGCAGGGATATTGAAACAGTCGCAAACCTTGCGCAGGAAATCTGGAATGAGCATTTCACTCCTATCATCGGGCAGCCGCAGGTAAATTATATGCTGAAGCAATTTCAAAGCCAGTCATCAATTCGTAAACAGATTGCTTCCGGCTGTCTCTATCTGCTTGTAAAACAGAACAGCCGGAATATCGGTTATGCCGGGCTTATCCCTGACAACGGGAAACATACAGCCCAGCTGAGCAAATTTTACCTCCTCAAATCGGTACGCGGGCAGGGAGTGGGACGGGAACTGATGCATCATATCGAAGAACTCTGCCAAAATCGGCAGATCACCCGCATATGGCTAACCGTCAACCGCTTTAACAGTGGCCCCATTGCGGCCTACAGGAAAATGGGTTTCATTCAAACGGATGCGGTGGTTCAGGATATCGGCGCCGGTTATGTGATGGATGACTTCATCATGGAAAAGCGGCTATCTTCAGCGACATGACCCCGGCCTCTCCTCTATCCGACCGTAACTTCGATGACCTTACCGATCGCTTTGCCAGAAATATCTACGGTAGCGCCAAGGGCGAGGTTCGGCTGGCCATTGTCCGGGAGCATCTGTTGCAAACCCTTCCACAGCTTACCGCAGGCAGGCCTCTGCGGATTCTCGATGCCGGTTGCGGGCTCGGGCAAACGGGCGCGGAACTGGCCAGACTCGGCCATGAACTGGTGCTGTCAGATATATCAGAAAAGATGGTGGAGGCATCAAAAAAGCTTTTTAAAGATGAGGGGTTAGAACGGGATGTTACTTTTCTACACCAACCTGTTCAGGCGCTATCAGCCGATAAGCCTGGCACTTTCGACCTCGTGCTCTTTCATGCCGTACTGGAGTGGCTGGCCGAACCGGAGAATACACTTCACCACCTCAGCAATATGATCAAGCCCGAGGGCCATCTCTCACTCATGTTCTACAACAGGGATGCACTGGTATTCCGCAACCTGATCCGCGGCAACTGGAACAAAGCCGAAAGTGCCAGCCTTCAAGGCGATGAGGGAGGCCTTACCCCCTATCACCCGCTATCACTGGATGAAGTTCAAGACTGGCTTGATCACTGGAGGTTCAGGACTTTAAGCCGGGCCGGTGTGCGCGTGGTTTACGATTATATGGAGCGCCGTATTCGTGACAAACGCCCCATCGAAGAGATTGTTCGCATAGAGCTTAAGTATGCGCAGCATGAACCCTACCTGCATATGGGGCGCTATCTGCACCTGATCGCCAAAAAACCGGCTGTTTAAGGCTCTTCTCCCCTGAAAGAACCGGAAAAAAGGGCCCTGAACCAGAGCCCTTTTTTACCTTTTGCTGACTATAGCTGACGCAGATAGATGACTATTTTCCAGATATCATCTGCTTTTAAGTTACTCTTGAACGCTGGCATTGCCGTTTTCAGTGGAGCTCCGCCCTCAGCAACTGTCCAGAGAAGGTAACCATCGCTGGCCATGGGCATTTTACTGAACATGGCAATATTGGTCGGCCCGGGGCTCAGGCCTTTGCCTGCGGCCCCATCACCCTGCCCGGTCAGGCCGTGGCAACTTGCACAGTTTTTCTCATACAGCCTTTTTCCACTTTTGATGTTGCCGGCACTGCTTTGAAGCGGGTTGGTTTTATCAACATATTTTTTATCAACGCCATTTTGCATAACATAATGATGCCGGGTCTTTGACATATTCATCGTACACCCTTTCATCATACCCTTCATATTTTTACCCGTGCCACCCCCGCAGCAGCCCTGTTTCATCCCCTTCATCCCCTTCATCCCCTTCATCCCCTTCATGCCCTTCATGCCCTTCATGTCTTTACCCATGCCGCCACCGCAGCACATACCCTTCATGTCTTTACCCATACCGCCACTGCAGCACATACCCTTCATGCCCTTCATGTCTTTACCCATACCGCCACTGCAGCACATGCCCTT
>JAIPJD010000010.1 GCA_021734365.1 Mariprofundaceae bacterium
AAGCAGGCACCAGGTGATCGGAACCTGCCTTGCAAGCCGAATAAGGCGAGTTCGGTGCATAGGGTGTGCTTTCAGAAAAAGCCGGATCGTCCGCTTCCAATGTGCCGTATACTTCATCGGTAGAGATATGGTGGAAGCGGAAAGATGAAAAAACTGAGGAGTGAGAACTGAGGGCTGAGCCCTCAAGCCAGTATTGGCGACATGCTTCCAGCAGAGTGAACGTACCCATGACATTGGTTTGGATGAAAATTTCAGGCCCGCTAATCGAGTTGTCGACATGACTCTCAGCGGCAAAATGCACCACCGTATCGATCTCGTACTCACAAAGCAGCCTGTCGATCAGTTCCCGATCACATATATCGCCCTGCACGAAGATATGCTGAGGATTATTTTTAAGGTCTTTAATATTTTCTAATGAACCGGCGTAAGTAAGCTTGTCCAAATTAATGACCCTGATGGCTGGATCATTTGCCAGCATATAACGCACATAGTTACTGCCGATAAACCCGGCCCCACCCGTCACCAGCATGTTGTGCGGGCGATATGCCATCAGACATCCTCCAGCAGAGAGTCCAGATAGCGTCCGTAATCATTTTTCTTCAAAGGTCTTGCAAGCATCCGCAGCTGCTCATCGTTGATGTAGCCCATGCGCCAGGCTATCTCCTCAGGGCTACCGATCTTCATGCCCTGCCGCCGCTCAATGACTTCAACGAACTGCGCCGCCTCCAGAAGCGAGTCGTGTGTGCCGGTATCAAGCCACGCTGCGCCGCGCCCGAGCAGTTCGGCGTGCAGCTTTCCCTGCTCCAGATATTCACGATTGATGCAGGTGATCTCGAGCTCTCCGCGCGCCGATGGTTGCACGGATGCAGCTATATCCAGCACAGAATTATCGTAATAATAGAGGCCGGTCACAGCCCAGCGCGACTTCGGCTGTTTTGGCTTCTCCTGCAGTGATACCACCTGCCGTTGCGCGTCCAGCTCGGCCACACCATAGCGCTCGGGATCGGTTACCTGATAACAGAACACAGTGGCCCCATCGGTGCTTGTTGCCGCAGCCTGCAACTGTTTTGGCAACCCCTGGGCAAAAAAGATATTATCACCGAGGATCAGTGACACAGGATCGTTTCCAACAAACTGTCGGCCAATAATAAAGGCATCAGCCAGACCCTTTGGCTCGGACTGTACCGCATAGGAAAACGAACACCCCCAATCTGACCCGTCACCCAGCAGGCGCTCAAACAATGGCAGGTCATTGGGCGTGGAGATGATCAGGATGTCACGAATACCGGAGAGCATCAGTGTGGAAAGCGGGTAGTAGATCATTGGCTTGTCGTAGACCGGCATCAGTTGCTTGCTGACTGCCAGCGTGATTGGGTGCAACCGGGTGCCTGACCCCCCAGCCAATACTATACCTTTCATTGCTGATGCTCCTGATACCACTTATAGGTCTGCACAACCCCATCCCGGAAACTGATCCCCGACTGCCACCCCAGACCGGTCAATGTTGAAACATCCATCAGTTTTCTCGGCGTACCGTCCGGCTTGGAACTGTCGAATACCAGTTCGCCTTTAAAACCGACCACTTCCCGTATCATCTCTGCCAGCTCGAGAATCGTGATGTCCCTGCCTGTGCCGACATTAACAATTTCAGCATCACTGTAATTATTCATCAGAAAGAGTACTGCATCGGCCAGATCATCGGCATGCAAAAACTCCCGTTTGGGTGATCCGGTTCCCCATACAACCACTTCAGCATCACCATTGATTTTGGCCTCGTGAAGCTTACGCATCAGGGCAGGCAACACATGGGAGTTGTTCAGGTCAAATTTATCATTCGGGCCATAGAGGTTGGTTGGCATGGCTGAAATAGCGTTGAATCCATACTGTTTGCGGTAGGCTTGGCACATCTTGATGCCGGCAATCTTGGCAATGGCATACCACTCATTAGTCGGCTCAAGCGGGCCTGTCAGAAGGTACTCTTCCTTCATCGGCTGCGGACACTGTTTTGGATAGATACAGGATGAGCCCAGGAAAAGCAGTTTTTTCACGCCACTTCTGTAAGCCGCATCAATAACATTGTTCTGAATCAGAAGGTTGTCACGAATAAAATCAGCAGGATAGGTGTCATTGGCATGAATGCCACCGACCTTTGCAGCCGCAAGAAACACATAATCCGGCTTCTCTTCGGCAAAAAACATATCCACTGCAGTCTGATTTCTGAGATCAAGCTCGCTTGAAGTGCGCAGGAGAAGGTTGCCATAACCCTCGGCGTGCAGCTTGCGCACAATCGCAGAGCCGACCAGACCACGATGGCCGGCCACGTAAATTTTAGCCTCTTTATTCATTGTAATCCGGAGCCTTAAAGCCGTGCTCCTTGATCAGGGCATTTTTCTCAGCCTCTTTCAGGTCTTCCCGCATCATCTCTGCAACAAGTTCTTCAAAGCTGATCTCAGGCACCCACCCCAGTTTCTCCTTCGCTTTGGCAGGGTTACCCAGGAGCGTTTCCACTTCTGCAGGCCTGAAATAACGGGGATCAACAGCCACGATACAGTTGCCATGCTGATCATACCCCTTCTCATCCACACCCGAACCTTCCCAGCGCATAGTGATACCGATCTCTCTGGCTGCCGCGTTGACAAAATCCCGCACTGAGTACTGCACACCTGTGGCAATAACAAAGTCTTCCGGCTCATCCTGCTGCAACATCATCCACTGCATCCGTACATAATCTTTGGCATGCCCCCAGTCGCGCTTTGCATCCATGTTTCCAAGGTAAAGACAATCCTGCAAACCCAGCTTGATGCGGGCCAGTGCACGGGTGATCTTGCGTGTCACAAAGGTTTCACCACGCCGCGGCGATTCATGATTAAAGAGGATGCCATTGCAGGCATAGATACCATAGGACTCGCGATAATTTACCGTAATCCAGTAGGCATAAATCTTTGCAGCCGCATAGGGGCTGCGGGGATAAAACGGTGTGGTTTCTGTCTGGGGAGTCTCCTGCACCTTGCCGTAGAGCTCGGATGTAGATGCCTGATAAAACTTCGTTTTCTTCTCCAGCCCAAGGATGCGAATCGCCTCCAGCACCCTCAGGGTGCCAATACCATCGGAATCAGCAGTGTATTCAGGCTCTTCAAAAGAGACCGCCACATGCGACTGGGCTGCCAGGTTATAAATCTCATCAGGCTGTACCTGCTGAATAATTCGAATCAGGCTGGAAGAGTCCGTCATATCACCATGGTGCAGAATAAACTTTGGATGAGCTTCGTGCGGGTCCTGATAAAGATGATCAATACGGTCCGTATTAAACAGTGAAGTTCGGCGTTTAATGCCATGCACTTCGTAATCCTTCTCTAAAAGAAGCTCGGCCAGATACGACCCGTCCTGCCCTGTAACTCCCGTAATCAGTGCTTTTTTCATATCTCTCCCCTCTGCCGTTCCGCCTCGCTTTTCAACTCGTCAATCTCTGCCCGCAGCCTGTCATACTCCTGCATTTTGTACTGAAGAAAGGTTGCTGTCATGCGTGCCCTCTCCTCCACCCCATGCGGGGTTAGCAGATAAGCGTAGGCAAGTTTATTATCACTATTGCGGAAATTATTGACCTTCAGACAGCCTTTTTCGACCAGAGCCTTCAGGCAGAAGTTTACCTTGCCAAGACTGATGCCCAGATGCCCGGCCAGATCACGCTGCGACAGGCTGGGGTTATCTTCCAGAATCTTTAGCAGTCCGTAGCTGGTGGTGTCGTCAAACCTGGGTGCGTTCATCATATGAACACGCATACAACAACCCTGGCCCGGCAGTGTCAAGTACGATGAAAAAAACACCTGCGTAATCAGCACCCCATTTGACTGGTTTGCGAATGCCCGCCTCGAATATTGCAGACGGTTTCCAGCCATATTCGTTATTCATTTTGTTGGTGATGAATCAGGAAGTGTAAAAAACTGCTGTTGGGCCAGGTAGTTTACTACCTGCTGCACTGAATCTTCCAGGCTCAGGTTGCCGGTATCAATTACGATCTCGGCCGCTACAGGCTCCTCATAAGGAGATGATATTCCTGTAAAATCCCTGATCTCTCCGGCTTTAGCCCGCTCGTACAAACCTTTCACATCCCGGCTTTCACACACTTCCAGAGAACTATTGCAATAGATTTCGATGAAATCATCACCCAGCAGTTTCCGTACCTGCTGACGATCACTGCGAAAGGGAGAGATGAATGCCGTCAATACAACCACCCCTGCGTCTACAAACAGCTTGGTTGCCTCGCCAATACGGCGGATATTCTCTCGACGCGCCACATCGGAAAAGCCAAGGTCACCACACAGGCCGTGGCGAACATTGTCCCCGTCCAGCACATAGGTGCGGATACCCATTTTATACAGGCGCTCTTCCACGGCATGGGCCAGGGTTGATTTTCCAGCTCCCGAAAGCCCGGTAAACCATAACACAGCGCTGCGGTGCCCGTTCATCTTTTCCCGCATACCACGGTTCACCTGCGGCTTATGCCAGACAACATTCCTGTTCAAAAAAACCTCCCGTGGAAAGCGAAGCGGCAACCAGATCGTATGAATATCAAAAGCTCACATTCTCCAGAGATTCAGTTCGCTCATACCTTCGGCATGCCTGTCAAACAGTGCCTTCAGATCCATGATGGGTGCACAAGGCTTCACCATCGGCTTCAAATCAGCTGCGCCCATACCGACAAATTGCCTGTGACCCACTGCGACAATCATGGCATCAGCCGGTTTTATATCATCGAAAGAAACCAGACTTATCCCGTACTCCCGCTGTGCATCGGCAGGGTCGGCCACCGGGTCGTGCACCAGCACCTCGACACCCATTGATTCAAGCTCCCGAATGCAGTCGATCACTTTGGTATTGCGAAGATCAGAGCAGTTCTCCTTGAACGTCAACCCCAGCACACCGACACGGGCACCCTTCACACGGACACCGGCACGGATCATCTCTGTAATCGTCTGCTCTGCGAGCCAGCGGCCCATGCCGTCATTGATATGCCGTGCCGCCTTGATGATTTCAGGACGAAAACCCTCTATCTCTGCCCTGTGAGTCAGATAATAAGGATCAACACCAATACAGTGCCCGCCAACCAGCCCGGGTTTGAATGGCAGAAAATTCCACTTTGAACCCGCGGCGTCCAGAACATCCTGCGTATCAATGCCAAGCTTGTGAAAAATCAGAGCCAGTTCATTAATCAGGGCAATATTCACATCCCGCTGCGTGTTTTCGATCACCTTGGCCGCTTCCGCCACTTTAATGGTTGGTGCTCTGTGGACGCCGGCTTCAATGACCTGTTCATAAAGCCAGGCAACCTTCTCCAGCGTATCTTCATCCTGACCCGATACGATTTTTACAATGGTCTCAAGCCTGTGCACCTTATCTCCCGGATTGACACGCTCAGGGGAGTAACCGACTCTGAAATCCTCTCCGCACTTCAGTCCCGACTCCTGCTCCAGAATCGGAACACAGATCTCTTCGGTGACGCCCGGGTAAACCGTTGATTCAAATATGACGATGCAGCCCTTTTTCATATGGCGCCCGACTGTCTCGGATGCCCTGATCACCGGCGTCAGGTCGGGCCTGTGTGCATTATCAACCGGCGTAGGCACCGCCACAACGACAAAATCAGCTTCGCCGATATCAGACGGATCGGTTGAGTAATTCAGCTTTTTTGCCCTGGCAAAAAGCTCTCTCTCCATCTCACCGGCCGGATCATATCCCTCTTTGTAGGCAGCAATCTTCTCTTCAACAACATCAAAACCGATTGTTGGCATGACCCGCCCGAAGGCCAGCGCCAGAGGCAGGCCGACATAACCCATGCCTACGACGGCCACGCTTTGATCACTCATTCGCAACTCCGCCCGTAACTGTCATCGAATCGCTCAATATCATCCTCGCCAAGATAGTCGCCGACCTGCACTTCCACAATCTGCAGAGCTGCTTCACCATGGTTGGCAAGTCGATGCTTCGTCCCGATGGGAATAAACGTGCTTTCATTCATGGAGACAGTGAACACCTCTTCACCCCGTGTCACAGTTGCCGTGCCGGAAACCACAACCCAGTGCTCAGAGCGATGTTTATGACTCTGCAGGCTGAGCGAAGAGCCGGGGTTAACCTCGATCCGTTTGAGTTTGTATCCGCTTACACGGTCTTCCAGAACGGTATAACTGCCCCACGGGCGCAGCACGGTCCGGTGTTCAATGTGTTCACGGCTTCCGCGAGCCTTGATAACATCAACAATTTCACGCACACGCTGGCTCTCTCCGCGTCTGCTGAGAAGAATGGCATCGGGTGTCTCCACAATAATCACATCTTCGAGATCCACTGCTGCAAGAAGCTTTGATTCACTGCGGATCAGCGAGTTTTTACAGTCAAAACTGAGCACATCCCCGGCCAGTGCGTTGCCGTTCTCATCATGATCTGAAATATCGTAAACCGCATCCCAGCTGCCGACATCAGACCAGCCGATATCACACGGCACAAGCACAACTCTGTCGGACTTCTCCATCACGCCATAATCGATTGATATCGATGGCATATCGGTAAACCCGTGCCGGATCACCTCCTGCCAGGGTTCACCCTCCTGCCATTTGGCCCGCATTGTCTCAAGCACCGGCCAGAGATCAGGCATATGCAGTTTCATCTCAGCAAGAATGGTCGATGCCTTCCAGACAAACATGCCTGAGTTCCAGTAGTAGCCACCTTCTGCAAGAAAAGATTCAGCTGTTTCCAGATCCGGCTTCTCGGCAAAACGGATCACAGGGAAGGCATCCGCTTCCCCCACCCGATCAGCCTGAATATAGCCGAAGCCCGTATCCGGTCGTGTCGGCTCAATGCCGAAGGTGACCAGGCTCCCCTTTTCCGCGGCATCCATTGCCCTGCTCAGACAATCGTGAAAACGCTCAACATCCTGAATCAGGTGATCGGCAGGCAGCACCAGCATGACCGGGTCACTGTCTGACCGGTCCATCAGCAGTGCGGCGGCAACCGCAATAGCGGGTGCCGTATTGCGTCCGACAGGCTCCAGGATCGTGTTTAACTCACTCAGTGCCGCATAGGCCTCACCGTTTGCAAGTGCTTCGCTGGTAACCACCCATACGTCTTCTTCTGAGATCAAAGGATGCAATCGGGAGATCGTCCCGCCCAGCAGGGTCTCATCACCCTTCAGATTCAGGAACTGCTTCGGCAACTGCTGACGGGAGAGCGGCCACAGGCGGGTCCCTGATCCCCCTGCAAGAATCACTGCAATAACATGACTACTATTCTCTTTCATAAGTGCTATCCAGCCTGTTTCCAGCTTGTTCCATCTGCGCCATCTTCCAGCACAATCCCTTTGGCTGCAAGCTCATCACGAATCGCATCAGCACGCGCAAAATCACGGCTCTTTTTGGCCTCGCTGCGTTCGGCAATCAGCGCATCAATCCACCCGGTATCCAAATCGCCGCCATGGAACCATTGTGCGGCATCCTCTTGCACGATCCCGAGCAGGGATAACATCGCCGTGAACTGTGCAATCAATCCCGATATCTCTTCACCCGCATCCAGGCCGCGATTCACCTCTTTGCAGACATGAAACAGCCCTGCCAACGCTTCCGGTGTATTAAAATCGTCGTTCATGGCATTCACAAATGAACCGGGCAACGCCCCCTGATCGGAAGCAGGCAACTTGCCGGCTTCATGCAGACGCCGCTTCGTCTCATACAGGCGATCAAGCCCGGCTTTTGCCACATCCAGCGCCTGATCGGAGAAATCGAGCGGCGATCGGTAGTGGGTGCCGAGAATAAACATTCTGAGTACTTCCGGATGATATTTCTTAAGCACTTCACAAATGGTGAAGAAGTTCCCCAGTGACTTGGACATCTTCTCTTCATTGATGTTTACAAAACCATTGTGCAGCCAGTAACGGGCAAACCCGCCACCATTGGCAGCGCGCGCCTGGGCAATCTCATTTTCATGGTGAGGAAACTTAAGATCCATACCGCCACCGTGAATATCGAAGGTATCACCCAGATGGCCACAACTCATTGCCGAGCACTCAATGTGCCAGCCTGGACGCCCCCTGCCCCACGGAGAGCTCCATGCAGGTTCTCCGGGCTTGGCCTGCTTCCAGAGCACAAAATCAAGCGGATCACGCTTGCTGCCATCAACTTCAACACGCGATCCCGACTCCAGATCATCAATATTCTTGCCGGAGAGTTGTCCGTAACCATCAAATTTACGCACTGAATAGAGCACATCGCCACTATCGGCCACATAAGCGAACCCTTTCTCAACCAGTTGCGTAATCATTTCGATCATCTCATTCATGTGCAGGGTGGCACGGGGCTCATGTGTTGGCCGCAGGCAATTGAGCGCATCCATATCCTTATGAAATGCCTCAATCATCTCATCGGTCAGCTGTTTCGGATCAAGGCCTGCCTCATTGGCACGTTTAATGATCTTATCGTCCACATCGGTGAAATTGCGGACATAATTCACATCATAACCCAGCTGCTTCAGCCAGCGGTAGATCACATCAAAAACAACCATGACCCGGGCATGACCTACGTGACAGTGGTCATAGACCGTTACGCCGCAGACATACATGCCGACCCTGCCTTCAGCCAGCGGCAGAAACTGCTCCTTACTTCGCGTCAGACTGTTATAAACTTTCAGGCTCATGACCCTGTTCGCTCCAGTGTGTCTTCCAGACGCAGAGTCACGCCTTCACGACCAAGAAAACTGACAACATGACTCATTTCAGGACCGTGCTGCATACCGGTTAGTGCCATACGCAGGGGCAGGAAAAGCTGCCTGCCCTTTCGGCCGGTCGCCGCTTTCACCGCATCTGTCCAGCCCTTCCAGTCATCACTTTCCAACTCACTCCATATATCCAGTGCGCTCTTAAAGAAATCAGCCCCGGCTTCACGGACAATCTGCATATCATCATCACCAATTGCCACGCCAACATCAACAATCCGGGCATAACCTTTTACATCCTCCACTCTGCTCAAATTGCCCTCAACCAGCCCGGCAAGGCCGATCAACTGCTCATCAGTGAGATTGGGAGAAAAAGGTTTCAGCAGCGGCGCAAGCCGGACCGGATCAAGTGTGTGCAGGAATCGGGCATGCCAGCGCCACATCTGCTCATCAGACCAGCGAACCGATGAGGTGGAAACATGTTCGGCACTGAAGTGCTCGGCCAGTTCATTGGTGGTGAGGCACTCTTCCGGAATGTTGGGATGCCCCAGTCTTGCCATGGCCTGCAGCAGTGCCTCCGGAAAAAGACCCTGCTCACGCAACGACTCAACGCTATGGCTACCCGTACGCTTGGAGAGCTTGGCTCCATCTTCTCCCAAAAGAAGGCCGTGGTGGAAATAGACCGGTGCAGCATACCCAAGCCTCTGCAACAGCCAGACCTGATAGGCACTGTTGGTCAGGTGATCATCACCCCGCATCGTATGTGTAATTCCATCCAGTGCATCGTCTACCGCATTGGGCAGAAGAAAGGTAAAGGTGCCATCGGAACGGACAACTACAGGGTCATCCAGGTCCGCACAGGTAAAGTGGACATCACTGCGCAGCTCATCACGCACCACAACCTCGCCCGCATCACTGCGAATCGCCAGGCGCCAGACAAAGGGTTCTGATTCTGCTCGCTGTCTGGACTCTTCACTGGAGAGGGCCTTGCAGCGTCCGGAATAGCGAGGTGGGAGCCCGCGGGATGTTGCCAGTTTACGATCCAGGTTGAGCTGACCCTCCGAGCAAAAGCAGCGATAGGCATCATTCTGCTCAGCCAGCTGCCGAAGTGCCTGTGTGTGTTTGTCATGATGGGCAGACTGAAAAAGCGGTTCGCCATCCCAGTCAAGCCCCAGCCATACGAGGTCATTTTGAATGGTATCAATATAGTGAGTCTCTGAGCGGTCACGGTCTGTATCTTCAAAACGGAGGAGAAACCGGCCACCATGCCTATGGGCAAAGAGCCAGTTCAGCAGGGCAGTTCGGACATTGCCCAGATGCAGCATGCCGGTCGGAGATGGCGCAAAGCGTGTTACAACATCACTCATCGGCTTTTCTCCCCTTCAGACTTTTCCCTGTCTCTCTCACCCTCTGGTATAATCAGCATATACTCATCCGGATAGACATAACCCAGCTCCCGATGCACCAGTTCCTCCAGAGCGGCGGGGTCATCACGAAATCGAAGAATCTCTTTCGCCAGCCACTCACGCCTGATCTTCATAGCCTTGAGTTCATCCTCCAGCCTTTCAAGTTGCGCACGCTCACTCTGATAGACGCGATACCCGTGATCGGAAAAGGTCAGCTCCCAGCTCATCCATGCAAAGGCCAGAACAGCCACTGCCAGCAGCAGCCAGCGCCACACTGTTCCGGCAAGCCCCTGCTTCAGAGTCTACCCTCTGGAAAATGCATCATGACCAGCGTAGCGGGCACGACTACCCAGCTCCTCTTCAATACGAAGCAACTGGTTGTATTTGGCCATACGATCTGAACGGGATGCGGAACCGGTCTTGATCTGTCCACAGGAGAGTGCCACAGCAAGATCAGCGATGGTTGCATCTTCGGTTTCACCTGAACGGTGACTCATCATGCAGCGATAGCCTGCATCATGTGCCATATTCACAGCAGCAACGGTCTCACTTATTGTGCCAATCTGGTTGACCTTAACCAGCAGTGCATTAGCGATACTGTTCTCAATACCTTTTTTCAGAATCACAGGGTTGGTCACAAAAAGATCATCACCAACCAGCTGCACTTTGCTACCAAGACGCTCGGTCAGCAGTTTCCAGCCATCCCAGTCATTTTCATCCAGGCCATCTTCGACCGAAACAATCGGATACTGTCTGCAAAGTGACTCAATCAGATCCACCATCCCCTCAGCATCCAGCGAACGGTTCCCTTCGCCAGCCAGCACATAGGCACCATCTCTGTAAAACTCTGATGCAGCCATATCACTGGCCAGAACGATGTCTCTGCCGGATTTCAGGCCTGCCTTCTCAATCGCTTCAAGAATAACAGTGATTCCCTCTTCGTTAGAGCCAAGATTCGGGGCAAAGCCACCCTCATCTCCTACAGCAGTTATGTGTCCGGCAGCGTGAAGAACCGATTTAAGTGCATGGAATACCTCGGCACCCATATCCATGGCTTCGGAAAAACTCGATGCGCCGGCCGGCGCAATCATATACTCCTGAAAATCAATACTGTTATCCGCATGGGAACCACCATTAATCACATTCATGCACGGAACAGGCATCAGGGTTGCATCGTCACCACCCATATGCTGGAACAGTGACACTTCATCTTCTGCAGCCTGTGCCTTAGCCACAGCCATAGAGACGCCCAGAATCGCATTGGCGCCCAGGCGCGCTTTGTTTGGTGTTCCGTCCAGCTCGATCAGCAGATGGTCGAGGCCTCGCTGATCTGCACCATCCATACCTTTCACTGCAGCGGCAATATCGCTGTTCACATGGCCAACGGCCTTGCGTACACCCTTTCCTCCGAGACGCTCTCCACCATCACGCAACTCAACAGCTTCGCGCTGCCCGGTAGATGCACCACTTGGTACCGCAGCACGACCAAAGGCACCTGATTCAAGCCTTACATCTACTTCCACGGTCGGATTTCCACGGGAATCAAAAATCTCACGACCATGCACACTTACAATTTCACTCACGTCTCTCTTTCTCCTTATCGAACCCATTGCCAACAATCTACTATTTTCAAACCTTTTCACCACAGAGGCACAGAGGCACAAAGAAGAAGTAGAAGAACAAACAACCAGCTATCCTTCGTGACTCTGTGGTTAACGCCTTCCTTTCACAACCGCACCAATACGTTTCAACTCATTATTACCATCGAGAGACTAAAAACTATTTATATATCTTACTTTGTGCCTCTGTGCCTTTGTGGTTAATGCTTCTCTTTTACAACCGTATCAATGCGTTTCAATTCATTCAGCAAAGCTTCCAGCTCATCGAGGCGCAATGAATTCGGGCCATCCGAGAGTGCCTGATCAGGATCAGGATGCACCTCCATAAACAGTGCCGCCACACCTATTGCAACTGCGGCCCTTGAAAGCCCCGGTACAAATTCACGATTGCCACCGGTTGCCCCGCCCAGACCGCCGGGCTGCTGAACCGAATGCGTTGCATCAAAAACGACAGGTGCCCCCGTCTGGGCCATCACCATCAGTGAACGGAAATCCGAAACCAGACTATTATAGCCAAAACTGGTGCCGCGATCACAAAGCATAATATCGTTATTACCTGTGGCCCTCGCCTTCTCCAGCACATGTGGCATGTCCCAGGGTGCCAGAAACTGCCCTTTCTTGATATTTACAGGCCTCCCTGCACGGGCAACTGCCTGGATAAAATCGGTCTGCCTGCACAAAAACGCAGGCGTCTGCAGGATATCGGCCACCGCAGCAACCGCATTGACCTGCTCCGGCGTATGCACATCGGTAATCACCGGCACACCAAGCTCATCTTTTACACGTTGCAGGATACGCAGACCCTCATCCATGCCGGGCCCCCGAAACCCATCCACACTTGTTCGATTGGCCTTATCAAAACTGGACTTGAAAACAAAAGGGACACCGCACCGTCCGGCAATATCCCGGAGAGCCTCCGCCACCTCCAACGTGAAAGCTTCGCCCTCTATAACACATGGACCGGCAAAGAGAACAAACGGTAAATCATTACCGATCTCAATATTTCCGACGCCAATGTGATGTATCACTGTCACTTACGACTGTTCCATCTGTCGTTTGCCCGCCCCGACAAATCCGGCAAATAGCGGATGCGGTGCATAAGGGCGCGAAAGAAATTCAGGGTGGAACTGGCAGGCGACAAACCAGGGGTGATCCTTGATTTCGATCATCTCAACCAGCGAGTCATCCGGCAGCGTGCCCGAAACCACCAGCCCCGCATCAATCAACTGCTGACGGTAGGTGTCGTTAAACTCATAACGGTGCCGATGGCGTTCCCGAACCTCACTCTCTCCATAAGCCTCAAAAGCTTTTGTGCCTTTGATTACTTTGCATGGGTAACCGCCCAGACGCATGGTTCCACCGAGATCATCGCCACCGGAGCGGTGCACACGCCGACCCTCCTGTTCCCACTCGGTCATCAGGGCAATCACAGGGTGCTGGGCATGTTCGTCAAATTCACTGCTGGTTGCATCTTCAAGACCGGCCACATTACGGGCAAACTCAACCACAGCCAGCTGCATACCGAGACAGATTCCCAGATATGGAACCCCGTTTTCACGCGCATAACGGATGGCGTTAATCTTTCCTTCCGTACCACGCTCACCAAAACCACCGGGAACCAGAATGCCATGCACGCCGGCCAGCACATCCACATCACCCCTGTTCAGAGACTCCGCATCGACATAATCGATGCCAATCCGCACACCATGCTCCATACCACCGTGAAAGAGTGCTTCATTTACCGATTTATAGGCATCCACGAGCTCCACATACTTACCAACCATGGCGATACGGATCTCTTTTTCCGGAGTTCGTATTTTACGGCAGATATCCTCCCACACGGAGAGGTCGGGCACAGAGTCCGGCATGCCGAAGTGCTCAAGAATTACGGAACCAAGGCCACCACCACGCAGGGAGAGTGGTACACCGTAGATGGTATCCATATCCGGCGCTTCAATGACTGCACGCTTCTCCACGTTACAGAAGAGGGCAATCTTATCTTTCTGACTCTGAGAAATCGGATGTTCACTGCGGCAGAGCAGAACATCCGGCTGGATACCGATCTCACGCAACTTCTGTACAGAGTGCTGTGTCGGCTTGGTCTTAAGCTCACCGGCAGATGCGATATAGGGAACCAGTGTCAGGTGAATATAGGCAGTATACTTCACGCCCAGGTCAAAACGAAGTTGCCTGATCGCCTCCAGAAATGGCAGCGACTCGATATCACCGGCAGTTCCACCGATCTCCACCAGTGCAATGTCCACATCATCAGAACGCAGACTTAGAACCGCATCTTTAATGGCATCTGTAATATGCGGAATCACCTGAACCGTTGCGCCGAGGTAGTCGCCACGCCGCTCACGTCGAATGACGGATTCATAGATTCGACCCGTAGTATAGTTGGAGCGTTTGCTCATACGGGCATGGGTAAAGCGTTCATAATGCCCGAGATCAAGATCAGTTTCAGCACCATCATCGGTGACAAATACTTCGCCATGCTGATAAGGACTCATCGTTCCCGGGTCAACATTGATATAGGGATCCAGTTTTTGTATCGTAACCTTCAGGCCACGCGCCTCAAAAAGCGCTGCCAGACTGGCCGCGGCAATGCCTTTACCCAGCGAGGAAACCACTCCACCGGTAACAAAAACGAAACGTGTATTTGAGCTGCTCACAATGGTCGCGGAAGTTAACAAAACAGCGATATAAAAACCACCAATTCGTGTGCATATGCCGCGGTCAGCCGATCACTAAAAAACAGGAAGAAAAAGATGCTTTAAATCAAATGAGTTAGCTTATCCCGGCAGATGCTGAAAACGGAAATCAGGCCAGCCACTTTCTTGCATTGCGGAACATCCGCATCCACGGCCCGTCTTCACCCCAGCCATCCGGATGCCAGGAGTGCTGTACGGTTCTGAACAGGCGCTCCGGATGCGGCATCATGATGGTGAAACGTCCATCATCGGTGGTCACGCCCGTCACCCCGTCCGGTGAACCATTCGGATTACAGGGATAACGATTCGCAGCCTCGCCATCAGACCCGAGATAACGCAGTGCAATCCTGGCACGGGAGCGATCACCGGCATGACTGAATTTTGCCTGCCCCTCACCATGGGCTACAACCAGTGGCATCTTCGAGCCCTCCATGCCACTGAGGAAAATGGATGGCGATTCAAGCACCTCCACCATCAGAAGCCGTGCCTCAAACTGCTCGGAGCGATTGCGTACAAACTGCGGCCAGTGCGCAGCTCCCGGAACAATATCCTTCAACCCGCTCATCATCTGGCATCCATTACAGACGCCAAGTGCAAAACTGTCACTGCGGCCAAAAAACGCCTCAAACTGATTCCGGGCACGATCATTAAACAGGATCGAACTGGCCCAGCCACGACCTGCACCGAGCACATCACCGAATGAGAATCCCCCACATGCAACAAGGCCCTGGAACTGATCAAGGCTGTGACGCCCCTCAATAATATCGGACATGTGGACATCAACAGTGGCAAATCCCGCTCTATCGAAGGCTGCCGCCATCTCAATCTGGCCATTCACACCCTGCTCACGAAGTACGGCCATCTTCGGCCGGTTGCTGTTGATAAATGGTGCCGTAATGTTTTCCGCCGGATCAAATGTCAGCTCTGCATAAAGCCCGCGATCATTGGCAATGGATTCAACCGACTCACTGGCGCATTCAGGATTGTCGCGCAGCGACTGCATATGGAAACTGGTTTCACTCCACACCTGTTGCAGAGTCTGCATATCCTCATCCAGAAGCACTGCATCACCTGAAGCGAAAATCACCCGTCGATCGGCACGCGGATGGCCGATCAGATGTGACACGCTTCCCAGCCCGACTTCAGAAAGATATGCCAGCACCCGGGCACGATCACTGCGCCGAATCTGAATAACCGCCCCAAGCTCCTCAGCAAACATGAGTGCTATCTCATTACCCTGATGGTTGCCGCCCAACGTCTCCAGATGCACCTTGAAACCGCAGCGTCCGGCAAAAGCCATCTCACAAAGTGTGGCAAACAGCCCGCCATCGGAGCGGTCATGGTAGGCAAGCAGAAGTTCATCCGCATTCAGCTTTTGAATGGCTGTGAAAAAGAGCCTGAACAGGGCCGGAGTGTTCAGGTCCGGCACATCTTCGCCTGTCTTGCCGTAGACCTGAGCCAGTGCTGAGCCACCAAGGCGATGCTCCCCTTCACCCAGATCGATCAGGATCAGGTCTGTTTCACCCTGATCCATGCGCAACTGTGGCGTTACTGTTCTGCGCACATCGTCTACCGGAGCAAAGGCCGAGATGATCAGTGAAAGTGGCGAGAACATTTCACGGCTCTCCCCCTTCTCTTCCCAGAAGCTCTTCATGGAGAGGGAGTCCTTACCCACCGGGATAGCGATGCCCAGCTCAGGGCAGAGCTCCATACCAATAGCTTTCACCGTATCGTAGAGAAGCGCATCCTCACCCTCATGCCCGCACGCAGCCATCCAGTTGGCAGAGAGTTTTACATCTCCAAGCTTCCCAATCGATGCCGCAGCAATATTGGTCAATGCTTCACCGACTGCCATGCGTCCGGAGGCGGCCGCATCCAGTACCGCCACGGGTGTTCGTTCACCCATGCTCATCGCCTCACCGCTATAACCTTCAAAATCGGTTGAAGTGACCGCAACATCTGCCACGGGAACCTGCCATGGGCCAACCATCTGATCGCGGGCAACAAGACCGGTAATGGAACGGTCAGCTATGGTGATAAGAAACTCCTTACTGGCCACAGCGGGAAGCCGAAGCACACGTCTGCCTGCCTCTGCCGGATCAATAGCGGCAACATCCAGCGGCTCTGACCTTGGCAGCACATGCCCGACACTACGGGTCATTTTCGGCGCTTTACCAAGCAACACCTCAAGTGGCAGGTCTACCGGCCTGTTTGAGAATTCAGCATCATTCACGGTAAGGTGGCCATCATCAGTAGCTTCGCCCAGAACGGCAAAGAGGCAGCGTTCACGCTCACAAAGCGCGGTAAACCGGTCACGGCTTTGTGGTGCGATTGCCAGCACATAACGCTCCTGTGCCTCATTGCACCAGATCTGCATCGGGCTCATACCCGGCTCCATGTTGTGTACGGCTCGCAGATCCAGCCAGCCACCACGGCCGGCATCATGGATCAGTTCCGGCACAGCATTGGAGAGTCCGCCCGCTCCAATGTCATGAATAAAAAGAATCGGGTTCTCATCACCCAGCTGCCAACAGCGATCCAGCACCTCCTGGCACCGGCGCTCCATCTCGGGGTTGCCACGCTGAACAGAGTCGAAGTCCAAAGACTCTGCATTGGAACCGGTATCCATGCTTGATGCAGCACCGCCACCGAGGCCGATCAGCATGGCAGGTCCGCCCAGCTGAATAATCAATGAACCCGCAGGGACTTCGCGTTTATGCACATGACGGGCATCAATATTGCCTACACCACCGGCCAGCATGATCGGTTTATGGTAGCCGCGAAGATCGCCTCCAACCTGCTGTTCATAGGTGCGGAAGTAGCCACAGATATTGGGGCGTCCGAATTCGTTATTGAATGCCGCTGCACCAATCGGACCATCAATCATGACATCGAGCGCCGATGCAATGCGCTCAGGCTTACCATAATCCACTTCCCACGGCTGCTCAAAACCGGGGATCTTCAGGTTGGAGACAGAAAAACCGCACAGACCGGCCTTCGGCTTTGAACCGATACCGGTCGCCCCCTCATCACGGATTTCACCACCTGAACCGGTTGCCGCACCGGCAAATGGAGAGATCGCTGTCGGGTGATTATGTGTCTCCACCTTCATCAGAATATGGGTTGTGCCGTCATGGACGCTGTAGCTGCCATCCGCATCGGGGTGGAAACGTTTAGAGCCGCCCCCTTCAATCACGGAGGAGTTGTCCGAATAGGCAACAAGCGTCCCCTCAGGGTTTGTCTCATGGGTGTTCCGGATCATTGAAAAGAGTGATCGCCCCATCACTTCCCCGTCAATCACCCACTCGGCATTGAAAATCTTATGGCGGCAGTGCTCGGAGTTGGCCTGTGCAAACATCATCAGTTCGGCATCGGATGGATTGCGCCCAAGTCCGGTAAAATTATCGGACAGGTAATCGATCTCGTCATCAGAGAGTGCCAGCCCCAGCTCGATATTGGCCGCTTCAAGTGCCTTGTGACCGTCACCCATCAGATCAATAGTAACAACCGGTGCAGGTGATTGATGCGAGAAGAGTTGTGAAAGCTCATCGGTCGAAGAGAGCACCGACTCGGTCATGCGGTCGCAGATCAGTTTGCCAATGGCTGCATGTTCATAGTGTGAGGTTCCGGGAATCGTGTAGGCAATGCCTCGTTCAATTCGATTCAGTGAACCCAGTCCGCAGAGGGCTGCAATATCGGTTGCCTTCGATGACCACGGAGAGATGGTGCCAACGCGCGGTGTTACCAGAAACAACTCATCAGAAGCTTCGGCGCTGTATGGCAGCGGACTGTCACCAAGAATCGTCTCAAGCTTCTCTGTATCCCTGTCGCTCCAGGAGTGCTCCACCTCGGCAATATAGACAAAACAGGCATCCAGCGTGGCGATAGCGAGTCCGTTTGCTTTTGCCGAATCGAGCAGTTTTTCCTTACGGAAATCGGAGAGTGCCGGTGCACCTTTGAGAATAATAAGCTGTGAATCAGATGGCGTTGAAGACATGTGGCCATCCTAGAGTCTGGACAGTGGAAACCAAGCAGAAAATGTGCCGCCCGGAGCGGGGTTAATCAAACGGCCATATTGATATCAAGTATACCTGTCACGAAATGGGTGAACTGCCCCCGGAATCCCCCCCCCAGCTTGCCGCCGTCATTTACAAATCGTTCAGATGCATGGTTACCCGCCCATGGATGTACCCCGGGGCACCCTCTCTTGCATCTCTGCAATTCACCTTGGGTGGCTTTAGTAAACTTCACGGATTTCACACAATTCGTGAAGCATTCAAGGCTGAGGGCAGGAGGCTCCGGGGCCGTATCAAAAGAACAAAAAAAGCCCGCCGTGTCGTCAGACAGGGCGGGCCTTTTAAACTTAAAGGGTCAATTCAGGTCAATCAGGCCATTGCCTTCACATGAGCATTCAGACGGGAAACGCGGCGGGAAGCCTGAGACGGATGAATCATGCGCTTACGGCCGGCACGTGCCAGCAGGGATGTCGCGCTCTTCAGCGCTTCGTTAGCTGCTGCCTTGTCGCCTGCTGCAACTGCAGTATGAACTGCCTTGATCGCGGTGCGCATAGTTGATTTCTGAGCACGGTGCTGCTGACGGATCTTCTCGTCCTGACGGGCGCGCTTTAATGCAGATGCGTGATTTGCCACTCTTTCCTACTCCTTGAACCAAGGCTCAAATGCCCGGCCCATGCCTTAAAATGAGCGGCGAACCATACGCAAAGAGCACCCTCTGTCAACTCATATTGCCACTTCTAATGCTTCATGATCTTCAACTTGCCGCCGCTGTCAGAATGGGGCTAAGATATGCATCATGCAGATGAAAAGAGGCATCTTAGCCTAGATGGAAATAACTGAAAGCCCAACCAGCGTGTTCGTCATCGCAGTACTTGTTGCTGTTGTATGCCAGATAGCCTCTTCAAAAATAAAGTTTCCACCCATTTTTCTCTGGCTATTGGCGGGTATGGCGCTTGGCCCCTTCGGCATACACATACTCCATCCTGAGATGGTTCGAGCAGCACTGCACACGCTGATTGAGCTTGGTCTTGCCGTCATTCTGTTTGAGGGCGGACTGAATCTTAATCTGAAATCCCTGAAAGAACATGGCTGGGTCGTTGGAAGGTTGCTGACATTCGGGCCGCTGCTAACCATCACTATCGGTGGCGCTGCCGCACACTACCTGACAGGCATGGAGTGGCCGCTTTCACTCCTCTTTGGTGCCCTGATTGCTGTGGGCGGACCAACCGTCATCACCCCGATTCTGCGGCAGGTTCGCCTGGATCGTGAGATTGCTCATATCCTGAGCAGTGAGGCGATGCTTGTAGATGCAGTTGGTGCCATTTTAGCGATTGTCATGTTACAGCTTGTTCTGATACCGGATCCAACGATCCTGAGTACGGTTCAGACAATTATTATGAAATTTTCAGTTGGTGCAGCTTTCGGTTTTGCAGGTGGCTGGCTGCTTTCCCGAATTCTGAAAAGCAGCATCATTGATGATATTGAAGCGCGCACCGTATTTACCCTTGCCGCTGTATGGGGACTCTTCCTTCTTGCTGACGGCATCAGCTCACAAACCGGGCTTCTGGCTGTACTGATTGCAGGCGCCACGATGCAAAAAATGGAACTGCCTGATATTCAACGACTCCGCCACTTCAAAGGCAGCCTCTCTATTCTGCTGATCTCGGTACTATTCGTGCTTCTGGCTGCCAATCTGAACCTTGGAATTATCAGAGCACACCTGTGGGAGGGGCTGGCGATATTCCTGATTCTGGCGCTGATAGCCCGGCCGCTGAGCACATGGCTTGCCGCCATCGGATCGGAACTGACCGCACCACAGGTATGGTTTCTGGCCGGCATGGCACCTCGAGGCGTGGTCGCAGCAGGTATCACGTCACTGTTTGTGATTATCCTGATCGAAGCAGACTATAAAGAGGCGGAAGTTCTGCTTGCACTTGTTTATATCATTATCATCGCATCTGTATTTGTTTACAGCTTTCTGGCATCTCCCCTGGCTCAATGGCTGGCAGTCACAGGCCGGGACGAGCGTTCTGTACTGATTGTCGGTGGCGGACAGATGGGTGCTGAACTCGGACGTGTACTGGCTGAAGAGCGCGAAGTCCGCTTCCTGGATCTCAATGCTGAAGTTGTTAAAAATCTCAAGCGTGCCAATTTCCAGGCAGTATGCGGAAATGCCCTTGATCCTATCTACATGGAGATTCTGCATACCGAAGAGGTCAGCGCCGTACTGGCCATGACCGGCTCGTCCGACCATAACCTGCTGATTGCCAATCTGGCTCGGGACACCTTCCATGTTTCCGAGGTCTACGTCGCCCTTCAGGAAGGTGATGAAATCAAACACGCCAGCATGATTCGTCAGCTTCAGGCCAGACGCCTTTTTGCCAAGCCGTACACCTTCTCATACTGGCATGATCAGGCTTTGAGAAAGCGGCTGATGCACGAAACCCGAATTGTTGAACCGGAGTCTGAACTGATCGGACACAGAATGGCAGATGCAAGAATCCCCCATGGTATCCAGCCGCTGGCACTCTGTCGCGATGGCAAAATGATGATCCCTCACGATGACCTGATCTTTGAAGCCGGTGATGAAATTTCACTGCTTCTGCGGCCGGAACGGATTCAGGAGGGCCAGGCACTTGTGCTTCCTCCGGCATCCGATAACAGTATGGTCATCACAAAAAAAACTGCCTGACCTGCCTGTAGTGTATTGAAATTCAGAACCCGTTTTGCACCCAGCCCCACAGGCCTGCTGCATGCAGGCAATGCCTACTCGGCATTGATATGCCAGCAGTGGGCGGAAAAGCATGATGCCGAACTGATGCTTCGCATTGAGGATATTGATCACACCCGGTGCAGGGATGAATATGCCACCCGGCTGGTCGAGGATCTTCACTGGCTTGGCCTGCAGTGGCAGGGTGACATCCTTAAACAGAGTGAGCATCAGAGCCGCTATCGCAGTGCACTGGAGCAGCTCAGAGAGATGGGTGTGATTTACCCCTGCTTCTGCAGCCGAAAACATGTTCGGGAGGAGATCGAACGCATGGGCCTCGCCCCGCATGCGGAAGATATTGGTGACCCCTACCCAGGCATCTGCCGGCAGATTGATCTCCATCAGCGCCATGAACGCACACAGCATGAACGCTTTGCATGGCGACTGGACTGCACCAGTGCGATCAAACAGGTGGGTGAATCACTGACATGGAGCGACGGACATGGACACCACCACGCCGTTAACCTGTCGGCTCTGGGGGACCTGGTAATCGGACGTAAGGATATCGGCATCAGCTATCATCTTGCAGTTGTCGTCGATGATGCATGGCAGGGCATCACCCATGTCATCAGAGGTGAAGATCTGTTGACCAGCACTGCTGTTCACCGCCTTCTGCAAGCCCTGCTGGGGCTGCCAACCCCTACCTATATCCATCACTCCCTGCTTGTTGACAGTGATGGAAGACGGCTGGCAAAACGTGGTGAGGTGACCACCCTGAAATATTTGAGAGATGGCGGTATCACCGCCGCTTCGCTGCGGCGGGTTCTACTCAAAGAGGGGCCCCGTCTGTGGCCTTTCGCTCCTGATAACATTGATGAAATCAGGGAACAGCTTGGCAGCACAGGCTAAACAGCCCAGAATGGCGGCCAATAAAGTTTCGACAAAGGACCCCTTCGTTGCCTGCAATTCTTGATCTCATCGGTAATACACCACTGGCTGAACTGCGCCGCATCACTGCGCATCTGCCGGAAAACATTCGCATTCTGGCAAAGCTGGAGCGCTTTAATCCCGGAGGTTCCGTAAAAGACCGCCCTGCCTTTCGCATGATCCAGGAAGGTCTTAAGTCCGGTGAGTTGACCCGGGAAAAAACGATTATCGACTCCACATCGGGCAATACCGGCATCGCACTGGCAATGATCGGCGCAGCCCTGGGCTTTCAGGTTCGGCTGGTTTTACCGGGCAATGTCTCTGACGAACGCAAACGCATCTGCCGCGCCTATGGTGCTGAGCTGATCTTTTCCGACCCTCTGGAAGGCTCCGATGGAGCCATTGTCGAGGCGCGTCGAATCTACGAATCTGAACCTGAGCGCTACTTCAAACCGGATCAGTACAACAATCCGGCCAACCCGAAGGCACATGAGGAGAGCACCGGTCCGGAAATATGGCGTGATACAAACGGAGAGGTAACCCATTTCATCGCATCCCTCGGCACATCAGGAACGCTTGTCGGCACAGGACGCTTCTTAAAGAGAACCAATCCGGAGATTCAGATCATCGCCGCAGAGCCGGACTCCCCCTTCCACGGCATTGAGGGCTTAAAACATATCGAATCCAGCATCGTACCGGAGATTTATGATGCATCGGTTCATGATCGTCTGATCGGTATCACCACCGATGAGGCCTACGACCTGACCCAGCGGCTTGCGCGTGAAGAGGGCATCCTCTCCGGCCAGTCCTGTGGCTGCGCTCTGGCCGCAGCCCTGAAAGTCGGCGAACAACTTGCCGCCGAAGGCAAACCCGGTCTGATTGTTGCCATTTTCCCCGATGGCGGTGAGAAATACCTGACCACTGCCGTCTTTGCCGATGGGTCAGTCTCCAGCGGCGAAGGCATTTAAGCGCTCCCACTGTTCCGGAGCTTCCTGTCATGGACATCAGGGTAATCGCACTCGTCGCAGCCTTTAACAGAGAGAGGGAACTCCTGCTTCTGAAACGCCCGGACGATACTCACTGTGGTGGCCTGTGGTCGTTCCCCGGTGGCAAGGTTGAAGAGAGTGAAACAGCCCTCAGTGCTGCGGCTCGTGAATTGAAAGAGGAGACCGGGCTCTCCGGAACACACTGGCGTCATCTAGGAAAGGGTTCACACACCTATCCGGATCGGGTGCTCAAGTTTCTCTTTTTTACCTGTTATTGCCGGGACATCTCGGAATTAAGCAGTGAGTCCACCTGTGCGTGGAGCAAGCTTGATGAATTGGAAAAGTTTCCAATGCCAAAAGCCAACACCGAACTGTTGCCCATGCTCTCTGTTCCTGAAATGGATAAATATTTAAGCTCATTATAGCAACCAGCCACTTTCGATCTTTAATTCAAGCGGGCATTCGCAATTCTGAAACATTTCGATTATCGTCATCTATATCCTGGCAAAGAGGGTGACACATGTCTGGTTGTGGTTGTGAAGTAGAGATTACAAACAAAGAAGAGCGTAACGTATTAATCACTCTTTTGATCATCAATCTGCTGATGTTCTTTATTGAAATTTTCTTTGGTCTGCTGGCCGAATCAAATGCCCTCATAGCAGACTCTCTGGACATGCTGGCTGATGCGGCTGTTTACAGCATTGGGCTATATGCAGTTGGAAAACCCGCATTAATGAAGGTGAAGGCTGCCCATACAAGCGGGCTATTCCAGGTCACCCTTGGTCTGATGGTAGCCGTTGATGCCTTTCGCCGCCTGATTTTTGGCAGTGAACCGGAATCAGTGTTGATGATGGCCGTAGGAACCCTTGCGCTTCTGGCCAATCTCATTTGTCTACGGCTTATTTCAAAGCATAGAGAAGGTGAAGTACATATGCGGGCCAGCTGGGTCTTTTCAAAAAATGATGTGATTGCCAATGCAGGTATTATTTCAGCTGGTGGACTGGTCTATGCCTTTGGCTCCAGGTATCCTGATCTCATCATTGGTTTAATTATATCCATCATCGTTGTCCGGGGAGGCCTTCATATTATCCGGGATGCAAAAAGCGAAGCTCAGAGGCAGCAGGGAAAAACAGATGTGGTCAAATGATCGCTCCTTTAGTCGGTCTATTGAGTGATGCAAATGGAAACAGGGGTGGGGCAATGCCCCCTGTTGTGATGATGGGAACCGTTGTCAGGGCTTAACCCTGATCGACCCGTCTGCGGATCCAAGCCCTTTGCCTTGATAGGCAGACACACGTGAATCAACATAATCGCCAGCAATAAAGCGTACTGCCGGTTGCCAGAAGTACTGGCAACCGGACTTTCGAACTACCCCTTTCGAGGCAAAAAACCATCGGGAATATTGATCGGTCGCTTATCCAACAGAGCGACCCCTTCAATCACCGCGTCAGCCAGGGCAAGATAGGCCTTCGCCTGCTCAGAGTCGGGCTTTGCAGCCGTGATCGGTGTTCCGGCATCCGACATCTCTCGAATCGTCAGGTCGAGCGGCAGCTTGGCAAGCACCTCCACCTTGTGAAGCTCTGCCAGCTTATCAGCACCGTTCTCGGAAAAGATTGCAGTCGCCTCGCCGCAATGCGGGCAGGTGAAGCTGCTCATGTTCTCGACAATGCCAAGGGTCGGCACGTTCACCTTGTCAAACATTGCGGTCCCCTTCCGGCAATCAAGCAGTGCAATATCCTGCGGTGTGGTCACCACCACAGCGGCTGTAACCGGAACCTGCTGTACCATGGTCAGGTGGATATCACCGGTTCCCGGTGGAAGGTCAACCACCAGATAGTCCAGCTCTCCCCATGCCACATCGTTGAGAAGCTGCATGACCGCACCGGAGACCATTGGTCCACGCCAGATCATCGCCTGCTCCTCCTCAATCATAAAACCGATAGAGATGGTCTTAACACCGTAATTTTCAAGGGGAAATATGGTTCGGTCCTTCACATCAGGCTGACGCCCTGCAAGGCCCATCATTTTAGGGATGGAGGGGCCGTAGATATCAGCATCCAGAAGACCCACCTTCACCCCGCTCCGGGCCAGAGCAACCGCCAGATTTACCGCCGTAGTCGACTTGCCAACACCGCCCTTACCTGAAGCGATTGCAATAATATTTTTTATACCCTTGGGCATCTACTGCTCGGGAAGCCCC
>JAIPJD010000011.1 GCA_021734365.1 Mariprofundaceae bacterium
GCGCTACCCTACCTGCAGCGGTTTGCCGACCAGACTGTTGTCATCAAGTACGGTGGAAATGCCATGGTTGAAGAGGCGTTAAAGCGGAGCTTTGCTACGGATATCACGATGCTGAAGCAGGTCGGCATCAACCCCGTCGTGGTTCATGGCGGTGGCCCGCAGATTGGCAAAGTTCTGGAACAGGTTGGTAAAGAGGCAAAGTTTATCGATGGTATGCGGGTGACCGATACCGAGACAATGGATATTGTCGAGATGGTTCTCGCCGGAAGGGTGAATAAAGAGATCGTTGCCAATATCAACTCTGCAGGCGGTAAGGCCGTTGGCCTTTCGGGTAAGGATGGCGGCCTGATCTGTGCGGACAAGATGGAGGTGAAACGGAATGCACCGGAGCTGGATGTACCCGAAATCATCGATATCGGGCATGTTGGAAAGGTGAGAAAAATCAATACGCAGATTCTGCATCTGCTTGAGAATGACCGGTTTGTACCGGTCATTGCACCGGTTGGCTATAACATTGCGGAGGGGCAGAGCTACAACATCAATGCTGATCTCGTTGCGGGAGCCATCGCACAGGCTCTGGGCGCGGCAAAACTGATACTGCTGACCGATGTGACGGGTGTGCTGGATGAGAACAGGGAGCTTTGCTCCAGCCTCTCTGCCGCTGAGGCGCGCGACTGGATCGGGAGGGGGACCATTGCAGGAGGGATGATTCCCAAGGTCAACTGCTGTCTGGACGCAGTCGAGCATGGTGTATCCCGTGCCCACATTATTGATGGCAGGGTTCCTCACGCGCTGTTGCTGGAACTGTTCACGGATGAAGGCGTTGGTACGGTCTTCAGTGCCGATTAATTAGCACTTGCTAATATAATCAGGCGTAATTATAATTCGCCTATGCAATCAATACCTGAAGCTAACATACAGGAAGCAGCACAGGGATTAAGAGCAATAGCACATGAATTGCGCCTGGCTGTACTGTGCCACCTGCTTGATGGACCGATGTGTGTGAATGAGTTGATAGAAGCAACAGGCGCTTCACAGTCAAATCTTTCGCAGCATCTTTCCAAGATGCGTATGATGGGTATCATCACCAATGAAAAGCGTGGTCAACAGGTCTATTATCGGATTACCAAACCGGAGTTTTTGAACCTGGTACATGTGTTGCAGACTATTTACTGCCCCGATGTCTGCACTCCGGTTTCAGAGGAGAGCTGAATGGTATTTTTTTCATCTAATATATCAGTATTTCGATATGTATTAATATTATCGCCGTTTCTATTTCTGGCACCCGCCACAATCACTGCTGCTGAAATTACATCGCTTAGAGAGAGTGTCTCTTATGCGGTAGCACACAATCGCACGCTGGCTGTGAGTGTAACGCATGTAGACAGAGCACAGGCTGAGGTTGATATGGCGACCGGCCAGATAATGCCGAGTGTGGATGTTTCTACAGGCTTTGTGCGAACCAATTCACCACTTGGTTCTTTTGGGGCCAAACTGCAGCAGAAACGTATTACAGCTGCTGATTTTTCTCCCGCATCACTGAATCAGCCGGGGTATATCAATAATTACCAGTCCCGTGTGGGAGTGAACATGCCGCTCTATTCAGGGGGGGCAATGTGGGCCGGGCGTGCTCGTGCCATGCATCGTGCTGAGGCCAGCGAGCTGGAATTTGAATTCCATAAACAGCAGGTTATTTATCAGACCATTGCCGCCTATGTGCACTCCAGGCAGGCAGCAGCTCAGGTTAAAGCCAGTGAAAATGCAGTGAAAGCCGCAAAAAAGCGCTTGCAGGATGCAGAGGCAATGAAGAAGCGGGGCATGGCGATTGACAGTGACGTCATGGATGCGCATGTGCATGTGTTGCGTTCTCAGGTGCGGATGGATGAAGCGCGCAATATGTATGCGCAGAGCCTTGAGTCATTACGGTTGATTTTAGGCATGGATTCCAGTGCAGAGTTAAATCCGCTTAGTGAGCCGAATCTGCGGTTTTCCCCTGAGCCTGTAGCCCGGATGCTGGAAAAACAGAGTGACCGGCGTGCAGATCTTTTAGCCCTGGAAGGTGAACTGGAAGCATCTGAATCCGCCCGGAACCAATCCCGGTCAGGTTACCTTCCGCATGTAAACCTGATGGCTGCTCAGGAGTGGAACAGTGAAACCCCTAATCTGAATAATAGCAACGCTATGGTTGGCGTTGTCGTGAATATGAACCTGTTTTCCGGTGGGGAAGACAGTGCAAAGGTTCGTGCTGCAACATCAGATCGTGTGGCTTTGGAGTTCCAGCTTCAGGATAAACGTCACCAGATCAGAAATGAGATCAGCCAGGCTTACCGCAATGTGCAGATGGCCGAACAGCGCTTTCAGAGTGAATCTGAAGCCTCAAAACAGACATCTGAATCATTGCGAATTAAATCTTTAAGGCATGCTCAGGGGCTGGAGACAACATCTGATTTGCTCGATGCCCAGGTGAGGGCTGATGCCTCGAAAATGGAATATATCCGTGCCAGATACAGCCTGGTGACTGCCAAAGCAGCACTACTGCTAACGACTGGAATGCTGGATGAGGAGGCGGTTCAATGAACCTGATGTCGACCACAATCATAAATCGGGCAGGTATCGTTATCCTGATGCTGGCTGCCATGAATCTGATGGCATGTTCCGGTGATTCCGACCCATCTTCAGTTGCAGTGGAAACTTCCACAGCCTCGACATTCAATGTCTCTGTCAGTGAAGTACCAGTACGGTACGTTACCAGTGGCACAGTCACATCAGACCATCGTGTTTCGATCAGCTCACGTATCTCGGGATACATCCGGGAAATGAATGTCCGTGAAGGCGATCTGGTCAAAACAGGGCAGATACTGGTTCGGGTTGATCCGGTGGATGCAAAACAGACCCTGATTCAGGCAAAGGCCGATCTGGCTGATGCACAAGCCGACCTGCAGCGTTATGACGAGCTTCTCAAGGATGGGGCAGTCACCATCCAGCAGGCAGCCAAGGTGAAGTTGCGCTATAAAGTGGCAAAATCCCAGGTTGAGCAGGCACGCAATCAGTTAAGTTATGCCGAAGTGCGTTCGCCGGTGGATGGTGTCGTGGTTGAGAAACGGATGAGCCAGGGTGATCTTGCAGCCCCCGGAGTCGCCATACTGACCCTTGAAGACCCGGCAAGTCTGCTGGTTGAAACCTATGTGTCTGAACGCTTTGTAAGCTGGAGCCAAGAAGGCGACCGGGTTGACATCAATATTGCATCTTTGAAACAGAGCAGCCAGGGCATAGTGCGTCAGGTGGTTCAGGCCACCGGACCGGTTTCACATCAGTTCCTGGTAAAAACCGCGCTGCCTGCAGCTGATGAAGTGCATCCGGGAATGTATGCAGAAACAGGATTTCACGTTGGAGCCCGTCAGGCACTTCTGATTCCAAAGGCAGCCGTAATTCTCCGTTCAGGACTGCATGCAGTTTATCTGCTCAACAGTGAATCCATTGCCCAGTATCGTCTGCTGCGCCTGGGAACGGAGCAGGGTGGTGATGTTGAAGTGCTGGCAGGGCTACATGCCGGAGATGTGATTGCCTGGAATGGTAAGCCGGCTTTGAAAAGTGGTATGAAAGTTCAATCTGCCGGAAACGGGCAGTAAGCATGCAAGAGCAGGATACCGTGGAGAAGCCACCATTGAATATCGCCGGCCGACTCGGCCAGGTGGCGATGCGAAGCAATCTGACACCCATTATCAGTATCCTGATTTTTCTTGTGGGTCTGGTGGCACTATCCATTACATCGCGTGAGGAGAATCCGCAGATTGATGTGCCGGCAGCCAATGTGATTGTACAGATGCAGGGCGCAAGCCCGGAAGAGGTGCAGAACCTGATTGTCCGGCCCCTGGAAATGGTTTTGCGGGAAATGACAGGTGTAGATCATACCTTCGGCACCGCCATGGATTCCATGGGTGTTGTCACGGTGATGTTTGAGGTGGGTGAGGATAAAGAGGCCAGCCTGGTTAAACTGTATGACCGGGTGATGCATAATCTGGACCGTATCCCGCCCGGTGCAGCCCAGCCGCTGGTCAAGCCCATGGATGTGGATGATGTCCCCGTCTCGGTCATTACACTGTCGTCACCGGATATGGACGGTCTGTCACTCAAGCGTCTGGCCGAACGGGTTCGTGAGCAGCTGGCACCACTTGAAGGCGTATCGGTGGCCGATATCGTCGGTGGCCGGGATCATGAAATCCGCATTGAAATTGATGCTGCCAGAATGGCGGCTTACGGTATTACGCTGGACCAGCTGCACACTGTTCTGGTCAGTGCCAACGCGGGCGGACCTGTTGGCTCGCTGACAGGCAATAATGCAGTCACACGTGTCTGGCTTGACGGGTACCTGAAAAATGCCCGGGAAGTAGGTTCGCTGATCGTCGGACAACGGGATGAGAAGGCAGTTTACCTGCGTGACATTGCCACCATCATTGATGGTCCGGCCGATGTTGAACAGCTGCATCGTATCGGCTTTGGCCCGGCCGGAGCACAAAGTGTTGAGGGTCAGGACCCGGAAACACCCGCAGTATCCATAGCTTTGGCCAAGAAACGCGGCACCAACGCCGTTTTTGTTACCGGGCGCATCAACAGCAAACTTGAAGAGCTCAAGGGTGACTTTATTCCGGATAATATACGTGTCGATATTACCCGCGATTCCGGTGAGCGCGCCAATGATGCGGTCAACATGCTGGTTGAGCACCTGGGCATTGCGATTGCCACAGTCATTCTGATTCTGCTGCTGTTTCTGGGGTGGCGGGAAGCCACCATTGTGACCATGAATATTCCACTGATTCTGTTTATCGTCCTGGCCATCGGGCTGATGGCTGATCAGACCATCAACCGAATCACGCTGTTCTCACTTATTCTGGCGCTCGGCCTGCTCGTTGATGATGCCATTGTGGTGATTGAAAACATCCATCGCCATCTGCACAAGGGTGTAAAACAGATGTCGGATAAAGCGCAATTGATTATCCGGGCAACCAATGAAACCGGAAAACCCACGATTGTCGCCACCATTGCGGTGATTCTGGCATTCATTCCGATGGCCTTTGTGACAGGCATGATGGGCCCATACATGGGGCCGATTCCGTTTAATGCACCTCTGGCCATGGCGGCATCACTGGTGATTGCCTATGCCTTTACTCCCTGGATTGCCCAGCGCTGGCTGCCATGCAAAATGGCTGAACCAACGCTTGAAGAGAGAGACAGCGATGCCAATGACTGGGTACGAACCAGTTATCTGCGTCTGGCGAAGCCGTTAATTGAAAGTTCATCAACACGTCTTGTTTTCTGGCTGGTCATTGCTGTCCTGTTTATGGCTGCGATGTTGCAACCCGGCTGGCAGTTCCTGCGCCCGGCAGGTATTAACGGCCCTTTAACATCGGGGACGGTTGAACTGAAAATGCTGCCCAAGGGTAATCAGAACACATTTAATATCACCCTTGATCTGCCTGAAGGCTCCACGCTTGAACAGACCGACAGGGTAGCACGTGATATTGGTGATCTGCTGCGCCGGCATCTGATGGTGAAGGATTACGAGGCCTTTGTCGGGCGTGGCGGACCGATTGATTTCAACGGCATGTTGCGCGGTGCGGCACTGTTTCGCGAAGCCCCGCATCTGGGTGAGATACGCGTCAATTTAATGGATAAACATGAGCGCTCCATTCGTTCTGCCGCGATTGTGCTTGAGATTCGTGATCTTCTGGCACCGGTCTTTGCCGCCTATCCCGAGGCATCGATCAAGCTGGTGGAAGATCCGCCGGGGCCGCCGGTACGCGCCACACTTCTGGCCGAGATTTATGGCCCGGACTACAACGTACAGCGGCAAATTGCAGGCAAGGTACGGGATGCTTTCGAGCAGACTTATGATGTGGTGGACAGTGATGATTCCGTCGGTTCGGATCAGCTGCAATTGAATATTCACGTCGATAAGGAGAAGGCATCACACCTGGGTGTTGCGACCCGGCAGGTTGAGATTGCGCTGCGTGATTTCCTGCAAGGCTACAACTTCGGTGCAGTGCATGTGGCCGATGAGCGCCACTCAGTTCATCTGCATGTGCAGTTGCCAAAAGCTCTTCGTGCCCATGCTGAAGATCTGGAGCGTATCTATGTCAGTGCCAGCCATGGTCCGGTTCCGCTCTCAGCCATCGCCACAGTTGAAGAGAGCATGGCTGCCAAGCCTATCTTCAGTAAAGACGGGCATCCTGTCACCTATGTGAGTGCCGAGCCCAGAGAAGGTTCTCAGGTTTATTCGCTGCTGGATATGGACGCTCGTCTGGATGGCAGTGAAGTGGTGCCCGGTGTTGAGCTTAAAACCGGTGGCATGCGTTTCACCGATACCGCACCGGAAGATACGTTTGGTTATCACATGCTGTGGGATGGCGAGATGCGCCTGACTCTGGATGTGTTCAGGGACCTGGGTGCGGCATTCATTGTTGCACTGGTGCTGATCTACCTGCTGATGGTTGCCTATTACGGTCAGTTCATTCTGCCGATGCTGGTCATGGCTCCCACGGCGCTGACAATGATCGGTATTTTTCCCGGCCACTGGATTACCGGGCAACCGTTCACGGCCACATCGATGATCGGTATGATTGCTCTGGCAGGGATTGTGGTACGCAATTCAACACTGTTGATCGATTTCATCCTCGACTATCGCAAACTGGGGCATGATCTGAAAACCGCAGTGCTTGAGGCTGGAGCGGTTCGTGCCAGGCCTATTCTTTTGACTGCCCTGGCAGTGATTGCCGGAACCTCGATCATGATTTCAGACCCTGTGTTTGGCGGTTTGGGCGTGTCGATGGCATTCGGCACACTGGCAGCAACCATCCTGACCCTTTTTGTGACGCCACTGATGTATTATCTGTGGCAGCACAATAAGCCTGATACAGATGACAACTGTTCGGTTTGACTATTTAAAATATTCAATAACTTAAGGAGTAAATTATGACCATTCAACGCGCTATTCGTATTATTGCAGGCTCATTCATATTGCTGAGCCTCTATCTATCGTCGCTCTACAACGGTGTTGTGCTGACCGAGCCAACATGGCTCTGGTTCACAGCTTTTGTCGGCGCCAATCTGTTGCAGTCCGGTTTCACCCAGTGGTGTCTGATGGAAGTGATTCTTTCCAAACTGGGCATGAAACACGCTTAAGCCATATCAATTTATAAACAGGTAAAGAGCAACGCTTATGGATTTTATCCAGCAAAATATCATCTCTATTCTCATCGCTGCACTTGTGCTGTGGATGCTCTGGCGTCGTGTGATCGCACCCGTGCTTTCAGGCGTTAAGCGTATATCAGCTGTTGAGTACATGAACTTTCGTAACGAAGCCCATACCCTGGTTGACGTACGAACCAATGGAGAGTGGAACTCAGGTCATGCGCCCAAAGCACTGCACATTCCACTCAGTGAGCTTGATCAAAGGCAGGGAGAGATTGCCCGGAACAAACCGGTAGTGGTTGTCTGCGCATCGGGCAACCGTTCGGCAGTTGCAGCAACCTCACTGGCACGCAGTGGTCATGAATCTGTTTATAACTTTTCCGGTGGCATGGGCTCATGGAAAAGTGCAGGGCTTCCTGTTAAATCAGGCTCCTGATGAATGTTTAGAACTATTGAACAGGGTGGATGATGTTTAAATCGAATAAGCCGAAACCATTGAACAGATCAGTGATTTCTTAAAGGAGGTTGTTATGGCTGATTATGGAATGAGAACGCTGTACAACGGCAGTGTGGCGGAAGCCGAAGCTGCCATCACAGATGCGTTGAAGGAGGTCGGCTTTGGTGTGCTGACACGCATTGATGTGGCCGACACACTGAAAAAGAAGATCGGTTATGACAAGGCACCCTACGTTATTCTGGGGGCCTGTAACCCTGAAGTGGCTTCGCAGGCGCTGGAAATGGAGGAGGAGCTCGGGCTTCTTCTGCCGTGCAATGTGATCGTTTATGAGGCTGGTTCAGGTGAAACCGTCATCTCAATCATTGAGCCGGAAGCGATGCTTTCAGTGGTGGGCCGCGATGATATGAATATGCTGGCAAAAGAGATAAGAGGCCTGTTGAAAAAGGCACTTGATTCTGTGAGTTAAAGATGGCTGCTGTTTTGTGACATTGTCACGCTGTATCTGTTCGAATATTGGTAAGTTCAGGAACGATTACACATTTTAAAATCTGGTTGGCAGGAGATTAAATATGGCACATGTGGTGATTATGGGGGCGGGGATCGGTGGACTTCCTGCTGCCTATGAGATGAAGGATGCACTGAATAAAATCGGAAAAGAGCATGAAGTCACGGTGGTATCCAATGTGGATTATTTCCACTTCACCCCATCAAATCCATGGGTGGCGGTTGGCTGGCGTACTAAAGAGGATATCAGCTTTAATCCAACCCCGTACCTTGGAAAGAAAGGGATCAATTTCGTTGCTTCGGGTGTCAAGGATATGCATCCGAAAGAGAACCGGATCACACTCCATAACGGTCACGATCTGGAATATGACTATCTGATTATCGCCACCGGTCCGAGACTGGCGTTTGAACTGATTGAAGGCCTGGGGCCCGACGGCCATACACACTCAGTTTGTCATGTGGATCATGCGGCTGAGGCATATCAGGCGTTTGAAACGTTCTGCAAAAATCCTGGTCCGATTGTGGTAGGTGCGGTTCAGGGTGCTTCCTGTTTCGGCCCTGCCTATGAGTTTGCCATGATCCTCGATACCGAACTGAGAAAAAGAAAGATTCGCGACAAGGTTCCGATGACTTTCGTGACCAGTGAGCCCTATATCGGCCATCTGGGTCTGGGCGGTGTCGGCGACTCGAAAGGCATGCTTGAGGCTGAAATGCGTCAGCGTCACATCAAATGGCTGACCAATGCCAAGACCACGAAGGTTGAAGATGGCAAGATGTTTGTCGAGACGGTTACTGACAAGGGTGAGACGGATGCCAACCATGAGATCGATTTCAAGTTCTCCATGATGCTTCCGGCATTTCGCGGCATCCCTGCCGTGGCCAATGTTGAAGAGATGTGTAATCCGATGGGGTTTGTGCTGGCCAACGAGTTCCAGCAGAGCCCGGTATACAAGAATATCTATTCTGCCGGTGTATGTGTGGCCATTCCGCCTGTTGAGGTGACACCTGTTCCTTGCGGCACGCCGAAGACCGGCTATCTGATTGAATCGATGGTGACAGCTGCCGTGCACAATATCTGCCATGATATTCAGGGTGAAGCGCCTGAGAAGGTGGGCACCTGGAATGCGATCTGTCTTGCTGACATGGGCGATACGGGCGCGGCCTTTGTGGCAATACCTCAGATTCCACCACGTAACGTGCAGTGGATGAAGAAGGGCAAGTGGGTACACACTGCCAAAGTAATGTTTGAGAAGTACTTCATGCGCAAGATGAAGACCGGTGTCTCCGAGCCGTTTTACGAAAAAGCCTTCCTCAAGACGCTGGGTATTACCCGCCTGGACGGCGAATAGTGGCAAGGCTTACTGCAAATTATGAAGGCGGTACGGCATTCCGCATGGATTGCCGTGGTCATCAGGTCTGTGCTGACCAGCCAACCGACAATGGCGGCAATGATTCAGCCATGACGCCACCGGAACTGTTTGCCGCATCGCTGACTGCCTGTATCGGTCACTATGTGGCTGTCTATTGCAATCAGGCAGGCATCTCCACTGATGGCCTGCAGATCTGCTGCGATTGGGATACGGCAGACAAGCCCAAACGTATCGGAGAGGTGGCGATCAGGGTTACACTTCCCGGGATGCCGGAGTCACGCAGAAAGGCTGTTGAGCGGGTTGCGTCATCCTGCCTGTTACATGCAACGCTGGAGCATCCGCCTCAAACAAGCATAAGGATCGAATAGTTGCCGGTGAATATAGTTGCACATAAGGCGCAGCTGATAAAAAATAATCTGGAGTGGAATTTTATGAGAAAAATACCTTTTATATCTCTTTTTGTGGCGGCCCTGTTTGTTGCCGTAAACGTATCGGCCTGCGGTATGGGTGAGCAGGTCAATGGTTATGAAAACTCGGATGTGAATCATGCACACACCCATTGGCAGGCGGGTGATAAATCACCGATTCCATTCATGTTTCTGGATGTTCGTACACCTGATGAGTACAGAGACGGGCATATTCAGGGCGCGGTTTTAATTCCGGTTCAGGAGCTTGGGAAGCGTCTGGCTGAAGTTCCGAAAGATAAACGCGTTTATGTTTATTGCCATTCGGGCAGACGTTCTGTTATTGCTTCAAACATGCTGGTTAAAGGCGGCTTTGGCAATATTGAAAATATCGAGGGTGGTATCGTTGCATGGAAGAAGGCCGGCTACCCGGTGGTGAAATAGTCGATGCCTGCCTGTGAGTGAGGCTGCTTTGTCATGAGTGTGGAACAGGAGTGGGAAGATCGCTACCGGAACGACCAGAGCGGTTGGGACCGCAAGGGTATTAACCCGGTACTGCATGCGTGGTTTGCCCGGATGCCTGCGCCGGGCAGGAGGGTTCTGATTCCCGGCTGTGGCAACGGTTACGAAGTGATTGAACTTGCCCGCATGGGCTTCGAGGTGACCGGTGTTGATATTGCACCCACACCCATTGCACGCATGCAGCGTGAACTTGAAATCGAAGGCCTGCAGGCTGAAGTGATTCAGGCGGACATGTTTGATTACACTCCCGCAAAACCCTTTGACGCGATTTATGAGCAAACTTCACTCTGTGCGATCAACCCTGAACAGCGTAAGGCTTATGAAAGAAGGCTCTATAACTGGCTGAAACCCGGCGGCTTGCTTTGCGCACTGTTTATGCAGACAGAGGCGGAGGATGGCCCGCCATTTCACTGCGATCTTATGACCATGAAAGAGCTCTTTGATGCATCACGCTGGGATTGGGGTGAGGATGATTCAATTCATTCTCCACACCCTTCCGGACGCTTTGAGCTGGGCCACAGGCTGATCAGACGCTAATCGCGTGCATACCCTTTGCTTTCCGGGCTCAGGTCATTAGGGTAACCGGTAATGCTTACCGGAAACAATCTGGAAACAGAGAAAGCAGGCCAATGCCCCTCCCGTAAACCTGTCAGGGATAGCACGCCTGCAATTCACACGTCTGTTAAATGTCGCGTTATCGATAAATCACACCTGTTTTTTTTGCTACAATATCTCAGTGAAGGATTTTCGCGGAGACCGGGGGTTGCAATGAATGGGTGAGCCACTCACAAACCTCTATATTGTACTGATCAGCCCGCATGGGCTGATACGGGGAGATGATCTTGAGCTGGGGCGTGATGCAGACACCGGTGGGCAGACCAAATATGTGGTAGAGCTTGCCCGGGCGCTATCGGAACGGCCCGAGGTTGGGCGTGTTGATCTGTTAACCCGAAAGGTGGTCGATTCGAAGCTCAGCCACGATTATGCCGAGCCCGTTGAAATGCTTTCCGAAAAGGCACGTATTATCCGCATTGAGTGCGGCGAGCCGGGTTATCTGCCCAAAGAGCAGCTGTGGGATAGTCTGGAAACCTTTTCGGATAACGCTCTGGCATACATCCATGAGCAGCAGCGTATGCCACAAATTATTCATAGCCACTATGCCGATGCAGGGCATATTGGAACCCAGATCTCAAGTCAGCTGGGTATCCCTCTGGTACATACAGGCCATTCACTTGGCCGAAGTAAACGCAAGCAGCTACTGGCAAGCGGTTTAAGCCGCGAGGAGATTGAAACAACTTATAATATGAGTCGCCGTATTGAGGCGGAGGAGAGGACGCTCGGAGCAGCGGCCAGGGTTGTTGTCAGTACCAATCAGGAGATTGAAGAGCAGTACGCTCTCTACGATTACTATCAGCCTGATCAGATGCGTGTCGTGCCTCCGGGGACAGATCTGGAGAAGTTTTATCCTCCTGTCGGCAGTGAACGTGAGAGCAACATCGCAAAACAGCTTGAGCGTTTTCTGACCCAACCGGACAAACCGATCATTCTCGCGCTCTCCAGACCTGATCCCAGAAAAAACATCACCACTCTGGTTGAGGCATACGGAGAGTCTTCAACGCTGCAGAAGCTGGCAAATCTGGTTGTTATTGCCGGCAATCGGGATGACATTCGTGATATGGATACAGGGGCACAGGAGGTGCTGAACAGTATCCTGTTAACCATCGATCAATATGATCTCTATGGAAAAGTGGCGTTTCCCAAACACCACGGCTCAGAAGAGGTGCCACAGCTGTACAGGCTGGCTGCACTGTCGAAAGGTGTTTTTGTCAATCCCGCCCTGACCGAGCCGTTCGGTCTGACCCTGATTGAAGCGGCAGCCTGCGGCGTGCCGATCGTTGCAACCGAGGATGGCGGCCCCATTGATATTATTGGTAACTGTAAAAACGGCTTGCTTGTTGACCCCCTGGATAAAGAGGCAATCGCCACCGCATTGATCGAGGTGCTTGAGCAGAAAAAACGCTGGAAGATGCTTGCTCAAAATGGAATTAAAGGCGTTTTACGCCACTATTCATGGCAGGCGCATGTCGAGAAATACCTTGATGTTATACGTCCATTGATTGAACAGACTGAGCCGATCAAGCGGATGCAGCTCAGCCGCAGGCCCGTGCTCTACCGTGATGCAGCCATCATCACCGATCTGGATCAGAATTTACTGGGAGATACTGAATCCCTTGAGTCGTTCATTGGCATGATGCGGGCACATCGAAAGCGGGTGAGCTTCGGTGTTGCAACAGGTCGCGGCCTCAATAGCGCCTTAACAGCGCTTCGTAAAAACAACATCCCGCAACCGGATGTGCTGATTACAAGCCTCGGAACTGAAATTCATTATGCTCCCAACCTGACCGGAGACTCTGCGTGGAAGCGGCATATCAATCACCGCTGGAACCGTAACGACCTTATTGAGATTCTTGCGGATATTCCAGGCCTGAAACTGCAGCCGAAAAATTGCCAGACATCTTATAAGATCAGCTTCTTTATCGATCCGGCCATTGCACCTGACGTACACGAGATAAACAGACTCCTTTCACAGCACGAACAGACGGTGAATGTAATTTTCTCACATGGCCAGTTCCTCGATATCCTTCCCTACAGGGCATCCAAGGGTTATGCCCTGCGCTGGGCTGCTGAACAACTGGGCATTCCTCTGGAAAACCTGCTCGTAGCCGGCGGTTCGGGAGCTGATGAAGATATGATGCGCGGTAATACGCGAGCTGTTGTTGTTGCCAATCGACATGATGAGGAGCTTTCCGAACTCGCTGATGTCGAGCAGATATATTTTGCTCAAAACAGTTATGCGGCCGGAATTGTTGAGGCCGTTGAACACTACGGCTTCTTTGACACCCATAAGAAGCCGATAAAATGAACAGGCTTTTACTCTGTACGGACCTGGACAGGACCCTGATTCCCAACGGCAGCCAACCGGAGTCTCCCGGAGCCAGAGATATCTTTTCACGACTGATGGAGATGGAGGGTGTGACGCTGGCCTATGTATCAGGGCGTCACCGTGCCCTGATCAGGCAGGCGATGCGGGAATATGACCTGCCGAAGCCCGCTTTTGTTATTGCTGATGTCGGCTCGACCATTTACCGGGTTGTCGAAGGAGAGTGGCAGCATTGGCAACTGTGGGATGGTGAAATTTCCACAGACTGGAAAGGGCTGTCGAGAGCGGCCCTGCACGAGCTGTTTTCCGGTATCTCTTTGCTGCAGTTGCAGGAGCAGGAGAAACAGAACACGCATAAGCTCAGTTACTATTTTCCACCCGGGCAGGATCATCAGGCAGTAATGGCCGAGATGGAGAAGCGCCTGCGGGAGAGGGGAATCAGGGCAAATCTGATCTGGAGTATTGATGAGATCCAGCATGTCGGACTACTCGATGTGTTGCCTGCGAGTGCCAGCAAGCTGCATGCTATTTCGTTTTTAATGCGGCAATGTGGCTACGATGGAGAGCATACCATATTTGCCGGTGACAGCGGTAACGATCTGGATGTGCTGCTCAGTCCGATTCATGCGGTTCTGGTTGCCAATGCAGATGATGAGGTTCGCTCTGCCGTTACCGGCGCTTCACCGAACAATCTATATGTGGCACAGGGAGATTTTTTGAATATGAACGGCAATTACAGTGCCGGAATTCTCGAGGGGGTCGCCCACTTCCGGCCGGAATTTATCCCATTGATGGAAGGCCTGCAGCAATGAAGTCGGAAAGTATGCGCCCGCTGATTTTCGGGGAGGTTTTGTTTGATTATTTTCCCGATGGCACGGTTGTGCTCGGTGGTGCACCCTTTAATGTTGCCTGGCATCTGCATGCCTTCGGTCTGAAGCCGATGATGATTACACGCGTCGGCAGTGATGAACTGGGAGACAGGGTGGAGGCAGCCATGCAGAGCTGGGGCATGGATTGCGCAGGGCTGCAAAGAGACACTGTTCATCCGACCGGAACCGTGCAGGTTACCTTCAGGGATGGTGAGCCTGCCTATGAGATTGTAAACAAAGTTGCCTATGATTTTATTGATGCATCATTAATCCCGTCACTGGAAGGAGAGTGGCTGCTCTATCACGGTTCACTGGCCCTGCGTCACGAGGCCTCCGCCGCAGCCCTCGGCAGACTCAAAAGAGAGTTTGCAAGCTCACTTTTTGTCGATATCAACCTGCGCCGGCCATGGTGGCATAGAGATTCGGTCATGGCTCTTATTGACGGTGCTGACTGGATTAAGCTTAATGAAGATGAGCTGGCTGGAATTTATCCTGAAGTTGAGAGCAATGAAGAGAGGATACGGATGCTTTCAGGTCTGGTTTCCGAACAGATTATCCTGACCGGAGGTGAGGCGGGGGCTACGGCCATATCATCGTCGTCCGGCAGCCGGGTTTCGATTGCACCTGAAGCCAGACTCCCTGTGACCGATACGGTGGGAGCCGGTGACGCGTTTTGCAGTGTGCTGGTGGCAGGCGATCTGTTACAGTGGCCTCTTGATCTCTCCATGCAACGGGCACAGGCATTTGCCAGCGCTGTTGTGGGCATAAGAGGGGCAACCTCGCAGGACAGGGATTTCTACCGGCATTTTACCAATGCATGGGCTATACAGGGATAGGCGGATATGTACGAACAGGTCTCACACTCACTGCTCAATGAAATTCTGCTGACGCTGAAGCCGGAGATACTGCGACAGGACGGCATGCGCTATTTTTATACCCGGCTGGGCGCAAACTTCTACGCCATACACTCCCTGTTTCACCGGCTTTATGGAGACCGGGATGATTTCAAAGAGCAGATGCAAAGGCTGGTGGAGACCATGGCCATGCAGTACATCGGCAGGCCTGAAAACCTGAGAAAGCCGGATCTGGACAGAGAGGATGATCATAACTGGTTTTTGAGCCAGCAGTGGGTGGGCATGGCGCTTTATAGCGACGGGTTTGCAGGCAATCTGCAGGGGCTGAAAAACAAGCTCTCTTATCTGCAGGAACTGGGCATCAATATGCTGCACGTGATGCCTGTGCTTGATTGCCCGCCGGGCAAGAGCGACGGTGGTTATGCTGTTCGTGATTTCCGCCGCGTTGATGAGCGGATCGGTACCCTGGAGGATATTGACTCGCTGGCAGAGTCCATGCGAAAACGGGATATGCTGCTCACGCTTGATGTTGTCCTTAACCATACATCGGATGAACATGAGTGGGCACAACGGGCCCGTAACGGTGAGAAGGTCTATCAGGATTATTTCTATGTTTTTGACGACAGAGAGATTCCCGACATGTTCGAAGAGACGATGGTTGAAATTTTTCCGGAAACGTCACCCGGGAATTTCACCTGGGATGAGAAGATGGGCAAGTGGGTGATGACATCGTTCAACAGTTTCCAGTGGGATTTGAACTACAGCAATCCCACCGTATTTATTGAGATGCTCGATATTATTCTCCACTGGGCCAACCATGGCGCTGATATTGTCCGGCTGGATGCGGTTGCTTTTCTGTGGAAGAAGATCGGCAGCAACTGCCAGAATGAACGTGAAGCACATCTGATTCTGCAGCTTTTCAAGGACTGCTGCCAGGTTACCGCCCCGGGCGTGCTGTTTATTGCCGAAGCCATCGTGGCACCGGTGGAGGTTACAAAATATTTTGGTGAAGATGCGATCAATGCCAAGGAGTGTGAAATTGCCTATAATGCCACCTTCATGGCACTGCTCTGGGATGCTGTTGCAACGAAAAAGACTGAGTTGCTGAACAGGGGCATAAGAAGCCTGCCGGATAAGCTCGAACGTGCAACCTGGCTGAATTATATCCGCTGCCATGATGATATTGGCCTGGGTTTCGATGATACCGATATTCATCTTGCCGGTTATGAACCGACTGCACACCGCCGCTTCCTCGTGAATTACTTTACCGGCAATTTCGCCGATTCACCGGCGAGGGGGCGGCCTTTCGCCATGAATGAAAAAACCGGAGATGCGCGCATTTCCGGTTCACTGGCTTCGCTGATCGGTCTGGAGAGTGCGCTGGAGTCCGGTGATGAGGAGGCAATCACTGTTGCCATCAATATTATCCTGCTGCTGCATAGTATGATCCTGTCATTTGGTGGCATCCCTCTACTCTATTACGGCGATGAAATCGGGACGCTCAATGACTACAGCTATCGCAATGATGAAAATAAATGTAACGACAGCCGCTGGGTTCATCGGCCTACCATTGACTGGGATAAGGCCGAATTAAGAAATCAGCCGGGGAGTGTTGAGTACCGGATCTTCAGCGCCCTGAAGAAGATGATCGCCGTGCGCAAGGAGGTTCCCGCCTTCGCTGATTTTAACAGTCGCGAACTGCTGGATGTTGGCAATCCGCATCTCCTGGTTTACTCACATTTTGATTATAATCACACCTCCTCAAGAGTTCTTGTTGTTGGAAACTTTGACGGCTCTCCACAACATCTTGATCTGGAACTGCTGCGCCGGATGGGGTTATTTCAACACAGCGGGGCCAGAGATCTCTGTACAGGGGAGAGCCCGGCGATATTTAACGATCAACTGGCTATACCTGCATATGGATTTTACTGGCTGGCAGAGTAGCGTGGATATTCAGGAGTAACTACATGATAAATAAATGTCTTTTCCCGGTTGCCGGTTACGGCACCCGTTTTTTACCGGCCACAAAAGCTCAACCCAAAGAGATGCTGCCCGTCCTGACCAAACCTTTGATCCAGTATGGCGTGGAAGAGGCAGCAGAGGCCGGCATGACGAACATCTCCTTTGTTACCGGCCGTAACAAACGGGCCATTGAGGACCATTTCGATATTACCTATGAGCTGGAAGACCAGATCAGGGGTACCAGCCGTGAGGAGCGTCTGGAAACTATCCGCGGTCTTATCAAGGATTGTACCTATGCCTACACCCGGCAGGTTCAAATGCGCGGTTTGGGCGATGCCATTCTTACCGGCAGCACCATTATTGGTCATGATCCGTTCGGTGTTATACTGGCTGATGACCTCTGTGTTGGAGAAGAAGGGATCATGTCACAAATGCTGAAAGTGTATGAAAAGTACAACTGCAGCGTGGTCGCTGTGGAAGAGGTTCCTCCCGAGGATGTTAATAAATACGGCATTATCAGCGGGCAGCAACTTGATGAGAGACACACCAGAGTCGAAACCATGGTGGAGAAGCCGGATCCGGATCAGGCCCCGTCGAACCTGGCTATTATCGGGCGCTATATTCTGACACCCGACATTTTCGATATATTAAGAGAGACACCGCCGGGTGCAGGGGGCGAAGTACAGATCACGGATGCGCTTCAGACTCAGGCCAATATGGGGGCAGTCATTGCATACCGCTTTCGTGGCCGCCGCTTTGACTGTGGCAGCATTGACGGCTTTGTCGAAGCCACTAATTTTTTCTATGACCGTATGAAGCAGGAAGAGAACAGATAGATCTGAAGCCTGCCCGGACGTCTATAATGGTTGTTCTACTCAGCAGACCGTGAGTTGTTGCCGGTGCCGTTCTCTCTTGAATAGAGGGCGTTCATCCTTCTGATCAGCTGAGGCAGTGTATTCATCCGGTTGTGATCGAGCTTGAACCGCAATCGCGGCAAATGATTATAACACGCATCATCCGACTTCGGCCAGTGAAAGACCTGCTCGATGCCTCCTTTATGAAGAATGTCACTGAACTCCGCATTCAGCCGCTCCATGGTTTCAGTAGAGAGGGGATTAAGAATTCGTAACAGAATCCAGTTGTCCACGTAGCGGAAGCTATGGTAGTTGACGTAATAATCGGTGATATAATCCACCGCCGCCTGGTTGCTGTCGGTGTGAAAGAGCAGATGCTGGTCATCGGAACTGATCAGGCCATCCTCAACCAGCCGACGAAGCCATGAACGGATAAAGGGGCCCCAGTAGTCATCACCCGGCGCCTCCAGCAGGACAACCGGAATCGGAGGGTTCCGACCTGTCTGTAGCAGTGTCAGGGTCTCAAAAGTCTCATCCAGAGTGCCGAAGCCACCAGGAGTCAGTACCACTGCATCGCTCTCCTTCAGAAAGAAGAGTTTGCGGGTGAAGAAATACTGGCAATAGAAATGGCGTGGAGAACCGTCCACCACATGATTGGGTTGTTGCTCCATAGGCAGCTTGATATTGATGCCAAATGAGCGTTCCCGGCCTGCCCCTTCATTGGCCGCCTGCATCTGGCCGCCGCCACCGCCAGTTATGATCATATAGCCTTCATCACGCAACGCTTCAGCACAGTCGTAAGCCTGGCGATAGCAGGAGTCGGATGGCTGGGTGCGTGCAGAGCCGAAAAAGCTGGCCTTTCTCCAGGACTTGTAGTGTTCAAAGACTCCCAGGCCATGGCGGATCTCACGAAGCATATGTGTGATCATTTTCAGATCCGGGATCGCATATTTTCCCTCAAGCAGGTGAAGTGCCTCGATCAGGAAAGCGGCTTTGTATGGGCTGTCGCCACCGTAATGCTCAAGCAGTGGTTCGACATGTTTACGGATATCCTCTGGGAACTGATCGAGTACGGGATACTCAGTCATGTTGCGCCTCGATAACAATATCAATCCGCCGGTTCATGGCTCTTCCTTTCTTGAATTCATTGCTGGCAACAGGGCGAACCTCTCCATAACCAAGCGCCTTAATACGGCTACCATCCATACCGGCGGCAACAAGAAAGTCGCGCACTGCTTCAGCACGTTTCAGAGAGATTGTCTGATTTGTTTTGACAGCACCATTACTGTCAGTGTGTCCTTCAATACGAATCTTTCGTTCGCCGTAGATTGTGAGCGCCTCTTTCAGTTTGCCAAGCAGAGCGTAATAGGCGGCATCGACCTTACTGCTTCCCGAAGAGAACTGCAGTTTGGTGAGCCGAATCAGAAGGGAGCCGTCCAGATTAACAAGCAACTCCGCCTCACCCTTTTCAAACAGATCCCGGAGCTGTTTCTGGCGCTTGGTTTCAAATGTTTCACGCTCAAGCTTGGCACGGAAAGCCTCTTTCAGGTCACCCAATTGTTCACTTTGGTCAGAAAGCAGGGCGCTTCGCTGTTCAGAGACTGCATGCTCCAGCTCAACTTTATAGCGCTCTTTTAACCGGGCGATGGTTGCTTCAAAGGAGGACTTCTGGTCGGTCAGGCTGCTTTGCAGCCGGGTGACGGCTTGTAGAAGTTCATCAACAGAGATGTCTGCATTCGCATCAGTTGAATCAATGTCGATGTTGAGTGCCTCTGCAAGTTTAAGCCGGTCCTCTCTGGCACGGAGATAGAGCTCTTCATGACTGCCGTACGACTTTCGCCATATTTTTACCTGCTGGGTAATTTGAAGCGATCGCCTGGCCAGAGTCAGGGCGTATCCCGGCTGAGTTGGCACAGCCTGGCTTAAGCCATCGGCATACTGCTCCATTTTTGACAGTTCCAGTTTGGCGGCATCATAGCTTTGTGGCGTGTATTTTTTTGCCCCGGCTGCGGCAGCTCTGCCGATAATAGAACCGGTTTCATTGATCAGTGTCGGCAGTGCTGCATCAATGGCTGCGATATATTTTCGACTTGCTTCATCTGCATTCTGCCCGGCATTGTTCAGGTCGCCACCTTCAAAGAGTGCAATAGCATGTTCAAGTGATGCATCCGCACCATCAAGCAGGTGTCCGGGATCCGGCTCCAGCATGGTGCCCATGGTTTTTATTTGTAAAACAGCCTGTTCAGCCGCCTTTTTATAGAGCAGAAGATCTGAATATTGTGTCTGGAATCGCCTGGCATTTTCCCTGGCTTCGTTCAGGACAGCCAGAGCCCTGGCAAGGCCTTCAGCGACTTTTTCGGTTTCTGCCTCCTCATCTGCAAGCATGGCAGCACCGAGATAGGCCCTTGCTTTCGCGGCAGTGGAGGGTGCAAATTGATGATCACTACTGGCATAAAATGCATCCACCTTCTGTTGAAGGCTCCGGATTGTCTCTGTGGCAGCAGCACTTCCGGATAGTAGGGGGAGAATCAGAAGTGAAAGGATACAGGCGAGCTTAAGATAGTGTTTAGGCAAGGTTCAGCATCCGTTCAAGAGATATCCTGGCCCAGCGGCGCTGGTCGGCCGGTACAGAGACCTGATTAAACGCTCCCTGATCCCTGATTGCATAGAGTGCGGCACATAGGTGCTGAGGGTCGGTTCGAAACATCGTGGAGCACATGCAAACCATGGGTGAGAGAAACCATATCGGCTTCTCCGGAAACCGGACGCGCAGCCGGTTGACCAGATTCAGCTCGGTTGCGATCGCAAACTTACTGCCTGTGGGTGCCTGACTGACATGCCGGATGATTGATTCGGTCGAACCGACAAAGTCAGCTGTCCCGCACACTTCACGTGAGCACTCCGGATGGGCGAGAATCTGAATGCCAGGATGATTCTTCCGCATGGTGGCTGCATGCTCGGCTTTAAACATCTGATGCACCGAACAGAACCCCTTCCATAGAATAAGTCTGGCCTTTTGAATCGCCTCCGGCGTGTTGCCGCCCATATGCTGAAAAGGGTCCCAGACGATCATCTCATGCTCGGGTACTCCCATGGCAAGGGCGGTGTTTTCACCCAGATGCTGATCCGGAAAGAAGAGAATTTTTTCACGGTTGCCCCAGGACCACTTCAGCACCTTCTGTGCGTTGGAAGATGTGCATACAATGCCACCATGCTCGCCACAGAAAGCTTTCAGGGCTGCCGTTGAGTTGATGTAGGTAACAGGTGTAACAGATGATTCCGGCGAAAGCACCTCGGAGAGCTCCTGCCAGCATTGAGTGACCTGATCGATATCGGCCATGTCTGCCATCGAACATCCGGCAGCAGGATCCGGGAGAATGACGACCTGATCATCACCGGTGAGAATGTCAGCCGTTTCAGCCATGAAATGAACGCCACAGAAGATAATATAGGGCGCCTTTGTCTCCGATGCCTTCTGGGCAAGTTTCAGTGAGTCTCCGGTAATATCTGCAAACCCGATCACCTCTTCACGCTGGTAGTGGTGGCCAAGGATCAGAAGCTGATCGCCAAGCTCCTCTTTCAGTGCATGAATCTGTTCGATGATGTTCTCTTCGGGGGTATCGTAAAGCTGTTTTAACAGTGCTTGTGTGCTCATTGGCCAAGTTTCGGAAGGCGCGGAGTCAATGTCAATTACTATGCGATAAGCCTTTTTATGGATGTGGTTTTAAGCGGATATCCATTGTCAGGCAGATGGAACAGAAATATCTGCACGTACAGGTCCTGAATTCCGGGAAACTTCCGTGGTTGAGGTTGGTCTGTTTATGGTCAATAATAGACTATCGGCACTGAATTGAAGTTGAAATGCTGTATGGGGGTGAGAAGTGGGAATCAATGCGCTTTTTATACTATTGGCATTGATCTTTGTTCTGCTGCTAACGCTTGTGTTGAGGGGTTCCGGGCGTAGCCGGAAAGAGGATCAGGTGGTGAGTGACCAGGCCAGACATCATCATTTCAAGCGCTCCGTTGAGGAGGTGCAGCGCCAGCAGAAGGAGGAGCAGGCTGCAATAATCCTGTCAGAGGACTCAAGTGTCGGTGGCGTCATCTATACAAAACGCGGTTTCGGGAAAAAAGTAAAGATTGGTGTTGATGAAGCCGTGGAGCAGGTAAGAGAGGCTTTTAAGGCCGGAGGATTTCAGATTCTGAGTGATGCGGATATTATGACGATCCTGCACAAAAAAGAGATGCTGAAGTACCACATGCTTATCGCCTATCACGAAGAGTTGGGAGGCATGGCCATTGATATGGAGCCATCCATTGGGCTGCTTACCTGTAACGCTGTCATCCGTCAGGATATGTCCGGTGTTGTACATGTCGAATTCACTGATCCATTCCTGCAGATGGGATCAACAAACCATGCAGAACTTCAAAGTATAGCTGCCAATCTGAAGAGGAAACTTCTGCGCGTGCTGCAGGCTTTTTAAACAGCGGTCATAAAATAATTTGTGACACCGTCGGCACATGATGCCACCCGGAATTGCAGCGCCTGCCTGCTGATTGACCGGATTCCCGAAAGCATAGTAAGCGTACCAATAACTATACGGCAAGCCTGAGCGTGGCTATGCTTGCTCTGTTCATGCGTTGATGAATGATCAATGCTCTGTCCGAACCGGGAAGTTGTGCGAGGTGAAAGTTGGGAAGTAACACTTTTTTTCTATTGATGCTGCTGGCCTCTGTGCTGGCGCTGGCTCTTGTGGTAATGGCCTTAAGGCGAATCCATAAGGAGGGGTTGACGGTCAGTGATCAGCCCAAACATCAGCATTTCAAGCGCTCGGTTGAAGATGTGTATCGCCAGCAGAAGGAGGAGCAGGCCGTAAGAGACATGACCAGTGATACCGGCAGCACCAACGTCAGTTACACGAAGCGTGGATTCATCAAAAACGTAGATATGGGCTTTGACGAGGTCATGGAAAATGTGAGCAGGGCATTGAGGATGCAGGGCTTCCATATTCTGAACGATACGGATGTCATGGCGGTTCTGCGGAAAAAGGATGCGCCCAAACAGCGGTTGCTGTTGATCTACCATGCAGAGTTGGCGGAACGTGCGTTCCATATCGATCCATCCATCGGGCTGATCGCCTCCGGTGTATCTGTCCGTCAGGATCTTTCTGACACTGTGCACATCGAGTTTTCCGACCCTTCACTGCAACAGGAGACGGCAGGTCAACCCGATTTGCAAAAAATCACTTCCGAATTGAGAGGGAAACTCCTGGACGTATTGCAGGCGGCCTGAAAGCCCCCTGTAGCAACGTTAGCATCTGATGCCGTCAGGTATTACAGTGCGGGCTTGAATCTGTTTAAACCATAGTAAGAGGTAAAAGTATGCCTGCATATCGTTCACGCACATCCACCCATGGCCGCAATATGGCCGGCGCCCGCGCACTGTGGCGCGCCACGGGTATGAAAGATGGTGATTTCGAAAAGCCCATTATTGCCGTGGTCAACTCCTTCACCCAGTTCGTTCCGGGGCATGTGCATCTGAAAGATATGGGGCAGCTGGTGGCTCGCGAGATCGAGGCGGCAGGCGGTGTAGCCAAAGAGTTTAACACCATTGCTGTGGATGACGGTATCGCCATGGGCCATGGCGGCATGCTCTATTCATTGCCTTCGCGCGATCTGATTGCCGATTCCGTTGAATACATGTGCAATGCACACAC
>JAIPJD010000012.1 GCA_021734365.1 Mariprofundaceae bacterium
GCCATCATCCTCCAGCTGTTTACGGAGCTCGTGATAGTTGTAGATACAGCCATTAAACAGTACCGTGACATCATCAGCAGTGAACGGCTGTTTGCCTCGCTCATCCGGGCCGATGATGGAAAGCCGGTGGTGGATTGCAGAGAAAGAGTCTGACAGGAATTCACCGCAGTCATCCGGCCCGCGCTGTTTAACGGCTTCTGCCATCCGGGCAAGCTCCCCGGCTGCAGCAGCACCGCGAACCGCTACAAAGCCACACATCAGCAGTCTCCCATGATGACTTCAATATCGGAGATATGATCCCGCCACCCATCTTTTCCCTGTCTGCATGGAATCCATTCAAGCACCTGCTGGCGACAGGCATGGCGCTGTTCCGGGTCCTGCATTGAAAGCATTGCCCGCCGCCATGCAGCAGCATCATGCGGCGGGCAATAGATCGCCTTGCCTCCGGTTGATTCTCTCAACACCGGAATATCAGAGACTATGGCCGGAGTACCGCTTGCCATCGCCTCAAGCGGAGGAAAACCATAACCCTCTTCCAGCGAGGGTAACAATAGTGCTGTTGCCCTTCGATAAAGCTCCAGCAGATGCTCGTCATCCACACCAGTCATAAATTCAACCTGATTTTTCACATCAGGAGATGAATCCATGATTCTTTTTTCGGCCTGTTCACTGACTCCGACACATTTCAACTTCAGTTCTGTCCCCTGTATCGCCTTAAGCAGCACCTCCACATTCTTGTGCGGCATGCCGTTACCGACACAAAGAAAATAGGGAACGATTAGCGGTATCTTCTCATCAGACGGCGAAAAGCAGGGTTCGACAGGCGAATAACGCACCGCAGCATGTTGTACTTCCCCAACCAACGCCTCACATGCCTGTTGTGAAGCCTGCGAGACAAACCATGTCAATGCCGCCTTCGATATTGACCTGCGTAGTAGCCATCTGGCGATCATCGTCCGCAGCCTGTTTTTACGACATGCCGGATGTGTCAGGTAAAACACATCATGAACGGTATGCACAGCCGGACACGGCAGATGAAGCAGCGGCAACTTGGGATACGGACTTAAAAAAAGATCCTGACCTTTCGCTAATGATGGCCAGAACAGTTCCGGGAGATGTGGCAGATAAAGCTCAGCTACTTTGCCATCAAGAGAGGCAGGCAGGACACACTGCTTGTGCATGGCTACGGTCAGTCGCCAATCAGGGTGCTGCTCATGAATCGCCAGTAACAGGCCCTCAAGGAAACGCCCGATACCTGTCCGTCTGCCCTTCATAAACTCGCGCCCATCCACAAGCATTGAAGCGTTCATGCCGCCTTACCCGATGTCAGTCTCTGATAAAGTTCACACACCTGATCAACATGGCTTCTTACGGAAAATTCATTTGCTCGAATGATGCCAGCTTCTCCCATTTTCTGATGTTGTTCAGGATCATCAAGTATTGATCTGCATGACTCAACCAATCCATCAACATCTCCAGCTTCAACAAGCAGACCCTGTACTCCGTTTTCAACCACTTCGGGAACACCACCAACATTGAAGGCCACTACCGGAACAGCGTAAGCCATAGCCTCAACAAGAACACGGCCGAACCCTTCATGTTTTGAAGTGAGAATCAGCAAATCCGCCACCTTGTACCAGCGGGCAACATCTTCCTGCTCACCAACCCAGTGTACCCTGGGCCCCCAATCACTTTCGGAGCACAACCGCTTCAGGTCATCCGCATATGCCTCATGTCCGTCGGCCTCCGCCCCGACAATGGCCATATGCAAACCTGAATCCAGCCCGGACAGCCTCGCAAAAGCCTCCAAAGCCATCTCAAGCTGCTTCTCCCTTGATATTCTGCCAACAAACAGTACCAGCCTCTCCGACTCATCTGGTAACTTTGCTACAGAAGCGGGCGCAGGTGGCTCGATACCGTTATAAATGACACACACCGGAAGCCGTGAACTCTCAAAACGCTCAGCAACCGAATGACTGTTACAGATAACCGCTGAAACCAGATACATCAGGATAGAATCCATTAGCGGATCTTTCTCAGCAATTCGACAATGGAAAATCACAGGAATTCCCAATTTCTTTCCAGCAATGCCTGCATAAAAGGCAGCACGGGAATTGTTGGCATGAATCAGGCCGGGTTTCTCCAGCTTAAGCCACTCGCCCCACTGTTTCAAAGCCATGAAGCTTTTTAGTCCCACCGGTGGCATGGGCAGTGTGTCCGTCCTGATTCCGGACGCACCCGCTTTCAGAGAAAAAGCGCCTGCCCTGGGTGTAATCAGAACAGGCGAATATAAGTCTGGAATATTTTGCATCAAAGTAAGTAGTGAGTGCTCTCCCCCACCGACAAATCCGTCAAACTGCGAGACATATACCACCTTACCCATCCGGTTTATGACCTTCTTCCTTTTGCAACCCATGCGTAGGATTGGTGATTATTAAAAACCTCTGGAGCTTCAAGCTCAAGCAGCCTCTCAAGTATGCGTCCGGGAGAACATGGCTTATCAGAACCTTTTTCATCCACCCGGGTAACCTGATGCATTAAGCCGAACTTTTGCAGTGCCGCTTTCAGATTCCCCATAATAAAATGCTGGAAATCATCCTTGGCGTAAGTTCCGGACACAACTTCCACTTCTGTAAATCCAGCCTGCTTCATTCGGTGCATAAGCTCTGACCGGCTAAATCCATATTCATATAGTCCTTCAGGCCATCTGCCGGTTAATTTCCACATCAGCATTGCGATTCGATAACTTATGCAGTGCCGATTAGGGACGGCTATGACAGCACGCCCTCCGGATTTCAACACATCATGGTGCACATCAAAAATTGACTGTCTTAATTCGCCGCTGAAATGTTCATTCACACCAAGTGATAATGAAAGATCGAACTTTCCAAGCAGGGAAGACGGCAAGGAAAGTGCATCACATTCATGTGTTTTCACAGGAATACCACAGTAATTGTAGAGAGATTCGGCTGCCTTCAAAGCAGCAGAACTACTGTCTAACAGGTGAACATCTGAACCAAGCAGTGCAGGAAAAAAACTCATCTTTCCCAAACCGGAGCCTATTTCTATACTTAAACAGTTTTTTGGGAGCTTCTCCATCGATTGCTTGACGTGCCGGACAGTCAGGTTTCCTGCCATGCCGTAAAGACGTGTCATTTCCCGCTCCGGGTTGATTGAATTGATATCCCATGATTCATGAGAGCCAGCAGAATCATTTCCCATCACTTACTCCTCTGCCAGGCCATACGCTTATCCTCCCTGCATCGGATGCAAGATCCATACACACCTTAACCACAGGGAGAACCCATACTGCAGCAGCAGGCACACGGTCGTAAGAAAAAAACCAGCGAAAACGATACCATAGCCTGCCAACATAGAAGAGAACGAAAAGCAGTAATGGCCACGGCCCCAGCCATGGTGTCAAAGCCAGCAAAACAAAAAGCTTCAACAGCAGTGATGAGCCTAATAAAAAACGGCCATAGCCGGGGGGAGCAAGATTGGCCTTTAATATCCCGACTTCAGCTCGCCCACGACGTACAAACCACTGCCAGATAGAAGCCAGGTTTCCACGTGCCTCATGCCTCACCTCAGCATCCGGAATAAAGTAAAGCTTACCCTTCTTGGCTACTTCTTTTGCCAGCAAAAAATCCTCGCCACCAAACCTTGCCATATCTGAAAACCCGCCGGCTGTTATCACTGCTTCCTTACGATACGCTGCATTAAGAGTCGATACCTCTCTGGTTTCCTGCATCTCTCCATGGGATTGAACAACCCTAGTGAATCCACCACCTGGGAATCCAAGCAGTGTCTCAGCCCAACCTATGGCATTGGTGTCCTCGGGAACAGTCACGCCACCCTGTACGCCCAATACCGTTTGATCTTCAAATGGAGCCACCAATTTACTTAACCAATCGGGATGAACACGGCAATCATCATCCACAAACACCAGAAGACCATGGTCTGCATGCTTAAGCGACAGGTTGCGTGCATACGCAATGCCTCTGTTACGTACAGGATGCGGCACATAGCGAACGCCCGGTGGTGGAACCGGATCATCCGTCTCTTCCACCACCACAATTTCAAATTCACCTTTAAACTTCTGTTGATAAAGGTCGCCAAGCAGACGGTTCAGCATCTCCCGCCGATCCCGCGTAATCACCAGTATTGAGACGGCATCAACCATGAAATATTTCCCGAATAATTTCAGAGACTTTTGCAGCACGCGCACGCCAGTGATGCGCCTTGATCTCGCTTGCGGGGCAGGGCTCAAAGCCAGCGGAAGGTCGTTCGGACAGCACAGCATCGAGAGTCTCCAGCCATGCATCCAGGCCATCACATGACTTCACCCATGGCTGTAACATTTCAGCCGTTTCACAGACAGTCGACACAATTGGCTTCCCGGCAACAAGATAGTCATACAGCTTGGTTGCATCACCCTCAATTCCCCTGCGGTAGGGTGCAACAAGCACATCACAGTGCTGCATGTATGATAACAGCTGATCAGGAGACTGCGCTCCCTGCCAATGAACATTATCCTCTCCGCTGAGAGCCTGTTTTGCCACATCGTTACAGCCGCCAACCATGATCCACTGCCAATCAGGCCTCTGCCGGACAATTGCAGCAACCAGCTTTTCATCAAACCAGGGGCCTGCATGGCCGATAAATCCAATACGCGGGCGCACCAGTTTCCGGATCGATTCGGCCTCCTCGCTTACCATACCCGATGTTTCCAGTGCCGTTGCATTGGGCACATGAAATACACCCGAATCACTTCCACGCCAGGCAATCGCCCTGTCGCGAAGTAGGGATGTGACCGTTAAGACAACATCAGCCCCTTCAACCGATTTGCGCTGCAGCTTCTCTAACGAAGGATCATCATGGAAAGTAGCCCAATCCTCTGTCCAGTCGAAAATAATTTTTGATTTCTGCTTTAGCGCTTCCATCATCTCCATATCAAATGGATGATAAAAAAGTATGGCCCACACTCGATCCTCCCCCAACAGAGGAGTCAATCGTGAGGCAATCCATTTGCGGTTCCACGATCTGACCAGCGAACAACGCTCAAGCGGCAACAGAAGTCTCTCCTGGCGAATCTCAATGTTCCTCTTATAAAGTGCCGGGTGTGGAGACTCTCCGCGCCACCACCCACAGTGCCGATCCAGATAAACAATCCGATCGAACTCCTTTCGCTGGGAAAGATAATAGGGGAGCCACTGCTTGCGCGCCCAGCGTCTGTCTTCCCAGGCTTCCTTGGAAACCACCAGCAACCCCAACGGCTTCACCTGCTCACCACCACAGACATATTCAACTCGCCATACCCAATCATTCTTTATCCATGCTTCTGAGTACCCGAATCATCCAGTAGGGGAACTTTCGGACACCCGGCAGCTGCCTCCACAGCCGGTCTGAACGCTCCGACTCAATCATACGTTGCAGTGCTGGGAATCTGGAAAACCATTGTGGAAACAGGTAACGGACACCATCCCGATACTGAAGACCAAAACCACCGGCCTGCAGCTGTTTTTCAAACTCTTTTGTTGAAACAAAACGGTGTTCGAACCAGGGGAGATTAGCGGACGAAAACTCCCGGTAGTGTTCATCGGCATCACAGTAATAGGGGCGATGTTCCCGCGACATCTCATACCATGAACGAAGTGTTACGCTCGGAACAGAAATCAGCCAATGGCCGCCCGGTTTCAGGACACGCTTGATTTCCCTGATCATCCCATTCATATCAGGAACATGCTCCAGCACTTCCATACTGACTACGGTTTCAAAACTCGCATCAGCAAATGGTAACTGTTCACCATTGGCAAGTGCCACTGACAATCCACGCTCTGCCGCCAGAATCAGCCGTTCAGAATTCAGGTCAACACCAATCCCCTCCATGCCAACAGCGTGAAGCAATGCACCTTCCCCACAACCAATATCAAGCAGCTCACCCTGTGAATGAATCTCTGACACCCAATGAGCCATGCGGGAGAGAAGAGCCCTTGGCCACGCCCCCTGAACATACCGATCAGGAGAGGCATGCCCCAGCGGATTAATCCCCTTGTCTGAAGCAGCTGATCTCTGTTCGCTCATCGCTTTCCCGCCATCTGCAGAAGCTGTTTTATAAACACCCCCTCCCTGAGCCAGAGAAATACTCCCCAGACAGTCAGGAAGAGTATGCCGATCAACAGTAACCTCTCATCCGGAAGTAAAGAGGCTGTCGCCACGGCACAGATAAAAGCCGTCACTCCCGGAACAGCTCCATAACCGATGCCTGCAACAATTTTTCGCATGCCGCCTGACAGCTCTTGCCTGACTGCGAGCACATGAAGAATCAGGCTTAATATATAGACAACAAGCAAAACCAGTGCTGCTCCAACAATCCCCAGATAATATACGGCAGGAATTATCGTGCATATAAACAGCCCGAATTCCATCCACTTCATGCGATGTATCACTGCACTGCGCTTTCTGGCCAACAGGACAGGCCCGAAGACAGTCGCTATCCCGCGAACCCACCCCATACACAATAGCACAAGCAATACAGGCGCTGCAGGCAGCCAATGGCTGCCAAAGATAAATTCAATCAGATTCTCCGGAAAAATCGCCACAAAACAGACAACAGGTGTCAACACACCCGACATTAAACGAGCGCTATGCCCCAGCACTCTTTTCATTCGATCATAATCGTGCTGTATCTCGGAGAGCGCAGGAAACATAACGGCATTAAAAACCGTCACCAGTTGATTCGTAAGGATACCTGCCAAAGCAAACGCCACACCGTAATATCCAAGCTGTTCGATCCCCAGTATTTTTCCGATGATGACATCATCCAGATTGGTCATGGCAAAAATAAGAATGCCGGCACCCATCAGGTGTCCGCCATAGCTCCATATGTCCCATGCAGCTTCTCTGCTGAACTGAAGAGACGGTCTGTAATCGTGTAGAAAATATGAGAGGATTGAAGCCACGCATGTTCCCGCAATCACTCCCCACAACATCGCCTCCGCACTGGCATGCCAGTAGAGAACCAGAAGAATCGCAACAATAGTATTGGCAGACTCTTTGGCAAAATCGACGTAGGCTCTCTGTCTGAAGTTAAGCTCCCGCTTCAGCAGTACCATGCCAAGACTTTCAAGACCCTGAATTAATGGGATAAGCGCCGCCCATTGCAGCAGAGGCTGGAGATCAGGGTGTTCAAAAAACAGGGCCAGCCATGGTGCTGACAACCAGCATAGAGCAGCAAGGATAAACCCGCGCAACCAGTTGATATGCCATGCGGTATGCATAAATACTCTGTTCAGATTGGATCGCTGGATAACTGATGCGGAAGTTCCCATATCGGAGAGTACCCACATACTGGCAACAACCATCATAACGATTGTCATTAAACCAAAGTCATCAGGTAAAAGCAGGCGTGCAAGAATGGTAAGACGAAGCAGACCCAGCATACGGGAAAGTGTGAATGCCAGACTCGCCCATGCTCCACCTTTAAATACCCTTCTGGATAAACTCACCGAAATAATCGACCCTTAGAGTCGCTGCTCCCAGACCACCCGCTGATCCAGGGCCCGGGAAAGTGTGTATTCATCGAGATACTCCAGCTCGCCACCTTCAGGCACACCCCGGGAAATTCTGGATATCTTCACATGGCCGGATGCATAACGCCGGGCAAGAAAATGGGCTGTCGCCTCTCCATCAACTGTCGCGCTGGTTGCCAGAATCAGTTCCTGCACATCTTTATCTGCCACACGTCGATCAAGTGAAGCAATACGTAACTGATCAGGCCCCAATCCATCAATCGGACTCAATCGACCATGCAATACATGGTAACACCCTGAAAAACCTCTTCCCCGCTCCAGCATCAGCACATCTACCGGCTGCTCCACCACGCAAATCGTTGATGCATCGCGTCGTAAATTGTTACAGATGGCACAGTGCTCATGTTCAGCAAAAGCACCACACTGCTCACAGAAACCCATAGCTTCATGGAGTTCGGAGATACAATCAGCCAGCTGTTTTACCTCTTCAGCAGACTTGTTTAACAGGCTCAGGCCCAGGCGCATGGCGCTCTTCTGGCCGATACCGGGAAGTGTGCCCAGATGCTCCACCAGCCTGGCCAGTGGTGCGGGCATGCCGGGAAGCAGATGCATCAGAGAGAAAACCCCGGAGGCAACGGCATTCCTGCCATCATGCCCTGCTGTCTCTCTTTCACCTTCTCGTCCACTATCTGGATGGCCATATTCACTGCTGCTGCCACAAGGTCTTCAACCAGATCCTTATCCTGTTCATCCCAGAGCGACTGATCAATCTCGATCCTGCGAACCTGATGAGCCCCGGTCATGGTTACCTTCACCATGCCGCCTCCCGATTCCCCAGTCACCTCTGTCTCAGCCATCTCAGCCTGCATCTTCTGCATATCTTCCTGCATCTTCTTTGCCTGCTGCATCATTTTACCAATGTTCATTCCATTCTCCGCATTAATATATCCTGGAAATATCTAAACCCTGTTAACTCTCAGACTCCACTCCGGGTGCCCTTACGTTTGTAAGCCTGACACCCATTTTTTCTACCATAGCCTTCAGATGGGGATCACTTTCCGCCTGCTCCCAGAGCCGCCGTTTCTCACTTTCCGCCTGTTTGATTCGGCTCTGTGAGAGGCTCTCTGCCGGAGAGTCCTGCGCTGCCTCCCAGAACACATCTCTGCCAATCCACTCCTGGAAGGCCAGACGATCCGGCATCGCAATGGCATTCTGCTGATGTTTATCCAGCGCCATGCGTATTCTTGGACCAAACTCCAGTATCCCGACATGCTCCAGCATTGCCGCCACGCCCGGCTTGATCTCGTGGTAAGCCTGCAGTGCCTCAGCCCAGTTAGAAAAGTGTTCACCCGGAGGTTCATCCAAACTGTGCAGGGGAAGATCTTCCTCAACTTCGCCGCTGGCAGCAGCCTCTGAAGCTTCAACAGCCACATCCTCCCGAATGGGCGGCTCCTGCTGCTGTTCACTCACTTTTGCCGGCGCTTCAACGCTCACTGCCACCACCGCACCCGCACCCGCAGGTTTGGAGATGGCGTTCAGATAACAGAGGCGCATAAGCACCATCTCTGTTCCACGCTGCTCATCAACCATCGCAAGATTTTGCAGACCGTGCACAAGTGCCTGATAGCGAAGATCAAGATCCTGAAAACCCCAGCAATCTGACCATGACTTCAGCCACTCACGCTCCTCCTCATCAACTTCACCTTCCAGAAGTGCCTCGGAGACCTTCACACACGAGAGCTGATGGATCAGCTCAGCCAGTGAAATCAGCAGCACCCTGGGTGCATTGCCTGCATTGATCGCGCACCTTAATCGTTCTACGGCCAGCTCCGGATTGTTTGCAAACACAGCCTCGGCCAGTGTTCGAACCAGTTCCGAACCAATCAGCCCCAGCGCGTGCTGTACACCGCCAACCTCGATTCGCTCGCCGGTATAAGCCAATACACGTTCGGTAAGTGAAAGGGCATCACGTACACTGCCGTCAGCAGCTCTGGCAATGGCATGCAGGGCAGGAAGTTCAGCCTCCACACCCTCCTGCTTCAGAACATCTCCGAGATAGGTGGATATTTCATCCACAGCCAGCCTGCGAAGGTCAAAACGCTGACAGCGGGAGCGAACGGTGATTGGCAGCTTCTCAACTTCCGTTGTTGCCAGAATAAAAAGTACATGGGCCGGTGGTTCCTCAAGCGTTTTCAGGAGCGCATTAAAGGCACTCTTGGAGAGCATATGTGCTTCATCGATAATGTAGACGCGGTACTTCAGCGAAACGGGTGGGTAACGGACGCCATCAAGAATTTCACGCACATCATCAACACCGGTATGACTGGCAGCATCCATCTCCTGCACATCCAGGTTGTTTCCCTGTATGATGGAGAGGCACGCATCGCACTCAGCGCATGGCTCGCCACCCGTGGCCTGACTGCAGTTCACGGCCATTGCCATCAATCGTGCGATGGTTGTTTTTCCGACCCCGCGAATTCCCGTTAACAGATAGGCATGTGCCAGACTCTGGCTGGTAAGGGCATTCTGCAGCGTACGCACCACCACGCCCTGACCGACAAGGTCTGAGAATTGTTTCGGGCGCCATCGCCGGGCAAGAACCAGATAGGACATGGCTTTACACTACGGCCAGTTACAAAGCATGCAACGGCTAAGCGTGCCACGTATTGATGTGATAGCCCAAAGCAATGAAATGCCCGTTATACCTCTGAATCAACCAACAAAAAGACGGCCTCTTCGGGCCGCCTTTTTTCATACTTCAGAGCCGGTTACTGAATATCCTGATCAGGAATAATCAGCAGTTCGACACGGCGATTCAGCTGGCGTCCGGCCTCGGTCTCATTGGTTGCACGCGGCTGCGACATGCCGCGCCCTTCGGTGCTGACACGCTGGGGAGCTACACCGCCATCTTCCATATACCACGCCACGGACTTGGCACGATCCTCGGAAAGCCGCTGGTTGTAAGCTGCGGAACCGATATTGTCGGTATGGCCCACCACGCGGACAGAGGTGCGCGGATAACGCTTCACAACATCGTTCACCTTATCCAGCGTACGCGTAAAAGCGGGCTGAATTGCAGCAGAGTTAAAATCAAAAGAGACTTCGCTGTTCATGGTGATTTTCAGGTTCTCATTCTGCAGACGCTCAACCTCGATCTGATGGGCGTTGCGCTCGGAAGCCAGCTGGCGCTCAAACTCAGCCTGCTGCTTGTCCATATAGGCACCGACACCGGCACCTAAAGCACCGCCCGCCGCAGCGCCGATCAACGCGCCCCGGGCCAGACCACGGTTCCGGTTGCTGTCGCTGTTGTAGCCTACAATGGCGCCGGCAATGGCACCGATCGCAGCACCAGCCGCAGCCTTCTCTTTGGTATTCCGATTCGGATCATCCGGTGTGCTTGCACAACCTGCCAAAAGCAATCCGGTTGTAACCAACCCAATAGAAACTTTTCTGATCATTTCAATGTTCTCCTAAATATCAGTATAATCCATACGGATTATCAGAAAGTTGCAGGCTTGCGCCATCATGGTGTTTTGCCAAGCGCAAACCGTGCACCATGGATTCTAAAAATTACGTTAAGGATACTCTGAAAAAGTCAGAGTATCCATGCAGGCTACGGATGGCCTGCCAAAATCAATAACGTAAGTAATTGATTTTGTGAGCAAAGGCAAAACCGCGCTTTTTCCTTTGCGTTCTGAATCAGTGCAGGACGCACTTATTCAGAGGTTTCTTAAAACAATAACTGAACATTCAATAAAAAAGAGGCGGCCATGTTCGCACATAAGCCGCCTCTTCATCTCAAGCAGATAACCATGGGTTATCTACTCCTCTCAACCCCACTTGGAGGAGGGGGGAGGCTAACTGCCTGACAACCACCTGTAACTCGCATAAATATGCTATATACTTCCTGTCGGCAATGGTTCAACGACTCAGAACAGCCAGGGAGCCTCGCTCTTTCTCTCTGCTTCATACTCCCGAATCGCAGCCGACTCCTGAAGCGTCAGTCCGATGTCATCCAGCCCCTTCAACAGGCACTGTTTACGGAATGCGTCTATATCAAAAGAGAAACTCTCTGCCGATGGTGTTGTAACAGTCTGGGATTCCAGATTCACATTCAGGGCATACCCTTCAGTGGCAGCACACTCGGCAAACAGCCTGTCCATGATCTGGCCATCCAGAACAATGGGAAGTATCCCGTTTTTGAAACAGTTGTTATAAAAGATATCGGCAAAGCTTGGGGCAACAATACAACGAAAGCCGAAGTCCAGCAGCGCCCACGGCGCATGCTCACGCGACGAACCGCAACCGAAGTTTTCACGCGCCAGCAGTATAGATGCCCCCTGATAACGCGGCTGGTTCAACACGAATTTACTACGCTTCGGACGATCCGTACAATCCATTTCCGGCTGCCCCACATCCTTATAGCGCCATTCATCAAATAGAAACGGGCCATAGCCGGTTCTTTTAATGCTCTTCAGGAACTGCTTCGGAATAATCGCATCGGTATCGACGTTGGCGCGGTCCAATGGTGCAACCAAACCCTTTATTGATGTAAATGCCTGCATATTATGCTCCTTCATTTTCACCACAGAGAGCACCGAGCACACAGAGAAAAATCCTACCGGTATTCTCTCTGTTCTCTGTGACTCGGTGGTAAATCATTTAAATTCCCAATTGCGAATATCGACAAAGTGTCCGGCAATCGCCGCTGCTGCCGCCATAGCCGGGCTCACCAGATGTGTTCGCCCACCGGTACCCTGACGCCCTTCAAAGTTACGGTTACTCGTTGATGCACAACGCTCACCCGGCTCCAGACGGTCTGCATTCATTGCCAGGCACATGGAGCAGCCCGGCTCACGCCACTCGAATCCGGCTGTGGTAAAAATTTTATCCAATCCCTCAGCCTCAGCCTCTCTTTTTACCAGTCCGGAACCCGGCACAACCATCGCCAGCTTCACATTGGCTGCCATCCTGTATCCAGCTACCACCTTTGCTGCTTCACGAAAATCCTCAATCCGCCCATTGGTACATGAGCCGATAAATACCTTGTCCACCTTTATATCTTCAATCGCTGTGCCTGCTTCAAGCCCCATATATTCCAGAGCACGGCTCCAGCCCTGCTGCTGGATTTCATCTCTGGCATCAGCAGGGCTCGGCACTGTGGCCGTCACCGGCAGTACCATCTCAGGGCTGGTACCCCAGGAGACCTGTGGCGCAATATCAGCCGCATCCAGTACAATTTCATGGTCAAATCCGGCATCACTGTCCGAATGAAGTTCACGCCACGCAGCTTCCGCCACGCTACTCTGCCCGCCTGTTGGGGCGAAGGGCCGACCCTTCACATAATCAATCGTCACATCATCCACACCAATCATGCCGCAGCGTGCTCCCGCCTCAATGGCCATATTACAGACACTCATTCGCCCCTCCATTGAGAGTGAACGGATCGCTGAACCGGCAAACTCAATGGCATAACCCGTACCACCCGCCGTGCCGATTTTACCGATAATATAAAGCACGATATCTTTACCTGTGATGCCAGCAGGAAGCTCTCCTTCTACAGAGATACGCATCACTTTCGGCTTCTTCTGAATCAGACACTGGGTTGCCAGCACATGTTCAACCTCCGAGGTGCCAATACCCATGGCAATGGCACCGAATGCACCGTGTGTTGCGGTATGTGAGTCGCCGCAGACCACTGTCATGCCAGGCAGCGTCAACCCCTGCTCCGGACCAACCACATGTACGACACCCTGACGGATATCATCCATGCCGAATTCAGTGATACCAAACTCTTTGCAGTTGGCATCCAGTGCCTCCACCTGTATGCGGGAGATAGGGTCTTCGATCCCTCTGGCACGATTAAGCGTTGGAACATTGTGATCCGGTGTTGCCACAGCAGCATTCGCCCTCCACGGCTTTCGCCCGGCCATACGCAATCCTTCAAACGCCTGTGGACTGGTCACTTCATGCACCAGGTGACGATCAATGTAGAGTAGTACGGAACCATCGTCATTTGCCTTCACAACGTGCTGATCCCAAACCTTATCAAACAGTGTCTTTGCCATATCCTTCTCCTCATCACCGGTTCACGTTAAATTTATTTCAATTCACCACCACAGAGTTACGAAGCTTATCCCTGCTTGCAAAGAGTTAAAAATGAAATATTCTACCCTTATGGTTGAGAAAATCTCATGAGCAAGCCAATTCCATCGCTTAATGCACTGCGTGCGTTTGTAGCTGCCGGCAGGCACGGTAATCTGAAAGATGCTGCGGCTGAGCTGTTTGTGACCCCTTCCGCCCTGAGCCATCAGATCAGAAATCTGGAGGAGAGCCTTGAGGTTCAGCTCTTCAATCGTACGAAAGCAGGGCTCTCACTTACACAGGCCGGGGAGCTGATTTACAGTGACATGGCCGCTGCATTTGAACAGATAGAAGAAGCTATCGCCAGGCTGAACCGGAAGAGTCAGGATGAGCTTCTAAATGTCAGTATGCTCTCCACCTTCGCCATGCGCTGGTTTATTCCCAGACTCTCCGATTTCCAGAAGCAGCACCCTGAAATTGAAGTGCGCATATCCACCTCAGTATCACAGGTTGATTTTGCACGTGAGGATATAGACTGTGCCATTCGTTCCGGTCGTGGTAACTGGCCCGGGCTGCATGCCGAGTATCTGTTTGCTGAGGCGTTTACGCCTGTATGCAGCCCGGGTCTGGCAAAATCCCTGAAGAGCCCTGAAGCGCTGCAAAACCACACCCTGCTTCATGCACGTCTGCGTCCTGATGACTGGCATGTCTGGCTGGGTACGGTGGGTGTTGGAGAGATGCAACCACGGCAGGAGCAGGTGTTTGAAACAAGGAATTTTGCCATCCAGGCTGCTGTGGACGGAGTGGGCGTCGCTATTGTCGATCCATCCCTTGTGGCAGAAGAGATCAGGGCCGGAAGGCTGATGGTTCCGTTCCCCCAGACATTGGCGGACGAGAGCGCTTACTATCTGGTCTACCCTGAAAAATATTCAGGGCTTCAACGCATCCGGACATTTCAAACATGGCTTCTTGCACAGGTCTGATCGCAGAAAAAGAGAAGGTAGCATACAGCGACACGCCACCTGTCATCATCCGGGCGGCAGGGTTAGAAGTTCACCCGATAGTGGGCATCCACCCAACAGACGGGCAGAGTCTCACCGGAAGGGAATACCAGCTCGGATTTTCGGGCATCTACAGGATCACCCTTCTCCTCACCGGCATGCCGGCTCACACTGACACTCTCCTGATTCGGATCCATCAGTGCAGTCATATCAAGCACTTCAACCAGATCACTGCTACTTTTATCCCGAAGAAACATAACGCCTCCTTCGAGTGGCACTCAACATAGCCACCCTGCCCTTAGTTAAGCAGGTGAAAGGCAATCTGTCCAAATGGCTGCCGGAAATGGCCGGAGTTTACAGGCGCGGCACCAGCAAAACGATATCAATACGACGGTTTTTCTCGCGCCCCTTCGCCGTTTCATTATTGGCGATGGGTTTCTCTTCACCAAATCCTGCCGCCTCAACAGTGCGTTCCTCCTGCATCTTCTCCATCAGGTAGAATTTAACAGCCTCCGCACGACGCTCGGAGAGCTTTTGATTGTAATCATTTGCACCCACTGCATCGGTGTGTCCCTCAATTCGTACCGCCCGATCTGCAAACAGCACCATCGACTCAGTGGCATGATCCAGCATGCTGTAGGTATCCGGTGGTATCACCGCACTTCCGCTACGGAAATTAAGGTTCTTCATGCGGAGTATCACATCGGCGTCCGGAGTCAGCAGTATCTCTACATCCTGTGGATCAAACAGCTTGGTCAACCGTTTAATTTTTGCTTCCGCATCACGCTTGATCTGCAGCTTCCTGCGCAACTCCTCCATGCTGGCCAGATCGGTCTGGTATTTGGACAGCTCACCTTCATATTTGGCAAGTTTTCCGCTCAGCTCCTCAATATTATTATCTGAATCCCGAAGCTGCTGCCTGTAACTGTTTTCCATCTCTTCAATAGCCTGCTGAAGCATCCGTGCCTGCTCCTCTGCATTTTTTGCATTTGAGAGGTCAATACCCAGATACTTGCCGAGCAGGAGGAAGCGGGCCTCTTCTTCATTGACCATGGCCTCAATCTCCGCAGGGTTCCTGTTCAGGCGCTCTCCCAATGCGGCGATCCTCATAGCGCGCTCTGCGCTTATTTCACCCCGTTTGGACGCAGCGTGCATCTTCACCTGGGCGTCCGGGTCATTTTTGATCAGCGTCTCTATTTCTCTCTGTGCTGAAATTGAAGCATTCAATGCATTCGGTGAATACTTTCTTGCATGCACCTTTCTTGCTGCCGCAATCCCTTTTGAAATCGGGCGCGCATACTGTTCACGTGCGGCAACAGACTGGGCAGCATGAAGGGTAACCCGGGCCAGTTTTGCCTGGGCCTCAGCCTTTGCCATATCATCATCCTCTACCGCCTCAACCACACGGCCAAAATCACGCTCTGCACGCTCTGCCAGATCTGCCCGCTGATGCTCGGGAGCGGCCATCTGCATACGATCGCGGGACTCAACCAGTTGCGGAAGACGGGTGGTAAGCATCTGTGATGTTTTCATCGCCTTCTCGATATAACTGGCACTCTCATCCAGAGAAGAGCCCGCCTTTTCATTGTTGCCTGAAGCAATCTGGTTTTTTGCATCGTCCAGCGCCTGCCGTGCCCTGGCATAGTTGCCGGGCGAAAACTCAACAACACGGAACTGCTCGGCTTCAACCATGCGCTCCTCAACCTCTTCAATGGTAACCGCCTGAGCAGCAGTCGCACAGAGCATCAGCACAAGCGCTATGGGCAAACGAGCCGATTTAATGTTAAGCATGGCAAACCTCACAAAAATGAATTCGCGTCATACTGAAATGGAAACAGCAGCAGGCAGTGACATCAATCACAAACCGGAATTATAAAATCGCAACAGGAAATCCGGCAGATAGACCTCTCAGAGCGTGTTAACACGCCCTAATCCAGTGACTTAAGAATCGCCTCACACGCCTTTTTGGCATCATCAAAGAGCATCATGGTTTTATCCATGTAGAAGATATCATTATCCAGCCCGGCATACCCCACAGAGAGGGAGCGCTTCACTACCAGAATGCGATCAGCCTTCTCCACGTCAAGAATGGGCATGCCATAGATCGGGCAGGCTGGATCGGTCCTGGCAGCCGGGTTGGTAACATCATTGGCACCGAGAACCAGTGCCACATCCGTCTCGGCAAATTCGGGATTAATCTCATCCATCTCGCAGACAATATCATAAGGTACATCAGCCTCAGCAAGCAGTACATTCATGTGCCCCGGCATCCGCCCCGCCACCGGATGGATAGCAAATCTGACCTGTACGCCGGAGGCAATCAGTTTATCCACCACCTCTTTCAAAGCATGCTGCGCACGGGCAACCGCCAGACCATATCCCGGCACAATCACCACACTGCGTGCATTCCTGAGCAGGAATGCAGCGTCCTCGGCTGAACCTGCGTTTACCGGACGCTTTTCAGCCGATTCATCATAGCCTCCTCCGGTGGCCACCTGACCACCAAAGCCACCCAGCAGCACGTTAAACAGTGAGCGGTTCATCGCTTTGCACATAATGTAGGAGAGAATCGCACCTGAGGAGCCCACCAGCGCACCGGCAATAATCAACATGTTATTGCTGAGCGTGAAGCCAATACCTGCCGCCGCCCAACCCGAATAGGAGTTGAGCATCGAGACAATCACCGGCATATCGGCACCGCCAATCGGAATAATCAGCAATACCCCCAAGACAAGCGCTATCACCAGCATCAGCAGGAATGCCTCCCAGCCCTGCCCGATACAGAACACAACACCCGCTGCAATCATGCCAAGGCCCAATAGCAGGTTAAGCAGATGCTGCCCTCTGAAAGTCACGGGCCGTCCCGAGACCAGCCCCTGAAGTTTGGCAAACGCAACAATCGATGCCGTAAAGGTGATCGCACCGATAAAGGCGCCCAGAAAAAGTTCAATCCGGCTGGCCAGATGCAGGCCACCATCGATATCGGCAATGCCATAGGCTGCGGGGTCATAAAATGCAGAGACTGCAATCAACACGGCAGCAAGACCGACCAGAGAATGCATGAAGGCGACCAGCTGTGGCATATGAGTCATCGGGATTTTGCGGGCTACTGAGCCGCCAATCAGGCCACCCACGGCAAGAGCAGCAAATATCCATGCATAATTCTGCACACTGGGAAGCTGCAGGGTTACCACCATAGCAATCAGCATGCCAATCATACCGAACAGGTTGCCGCGGCGGGATGATTCCGGTGATGAGAGCCCTTTCAGGGCCAGGATAAACAGTACTGCAGCGATCAGATAGGCAAGCGCCACCATGTTTGCACTCATGATTTCCGCCTCTTGAACATGGCCAGCATTCTCTGGGTCACCATAAAGCCGCCAAAGATATTGACGGAAGCCAGCCCCACAGCAATCAGGCCCAGCACTGTTCCCAGATTCATCTCAAGCGGTCCTGCTGCAAGAATTGCTCCCACAATGATAATACTTGAGATCGCGTTAGTTACACTCATCAGCGGTGTATGCAGTGCCGGTGTTACATTCCAGACCACGTGATAACCGACAAATATGGCCAGCACAAAAACGGTAAATGCCAGAATAAAGGGGTCTGCCGAGGCATGTGCCCCGGTCTGAACAGCTGCCTCTGCAGCAGCCTGCGTTGTATCTATCACGTTCTGGCTCACGCCTCACCTCCTGCAGATTCACCGCCAAAGAATTGAGGTTTCATCACTTCGCCATCCCGGCAGAGAAGTGATGCCTCAATAATCTCATCATCCATATCGATATTCAGCCCCTCTTTTTCAGAATTGAGCATCAGATTGACAAAATTAAACAGATTGCGTGCATAGAGACTGCTTGAATCTGCGGCCATCAATGCAGGGATATTGCTGATGCCAATCAGCGTCACACCATCTTTCCGCCATACCGAATCCATCTCGGAGAGCGGGCAGTTGCCCCCCGTCTCAACCGCCATATCAACAATCACTGAGCCCGGTTTCATCGCAGCAACCGCCTCTTCGGTAATCAATACCGGGGCCGGCCGGCCGGGAATCAGCGCTGTCGTGATAATAATATCCGCAGCCGCTGCGTGCTGATGGATCAGTTCCGCCTGTTTCTGCTTGTATGCATCAGACATCTCTTTGGCATAGCCACCCGCATCTTCACCATCCTCTTCACTCGGAACTTCTACAAACCCGGCTCCCAGACTCTCCACCTGCTCTTTGGCAGCCGGACGCACATCAAAGGCCTCTACCATCGCACCAAGCCTGCGCGCTGTAGCAATAGCCTGAAGCCCTGCCACACCGGCACCCATCACCAGCACCTTAGCCGGATGCACTGTACCCGCAGCCGTCATCAACATCGGCATGAATGAACGGTAGTGCTCAAGTGCTAGCAACACTGCCTTATAACCGGCCACGTTGGCCTGTGAAGAGAGCACATCCATGCTCTGAGCCCGGGAAATACGTGGAATCATCTCCATAGAGAAGCATGTAAGCCCTGCATCGTTGTAGGATTGCAGCAGTGGATTGGTAAACGGGGAGAAGAAGCCGGCAACAACGGTGTTTTCCTCAAGTTGAGCAGTCTCATCCTTCGAAGGGGAGCGAACCTTCAGCACCAGTGCCGCACCTTTGCAGACATCGGCAAATGAGTCGGCAACTATCGCGCCTGCTTCAATAAACATCTCATCCGTAATATTGGAGGCTTCGCCAGCACCCTTCTGAACAACCACATCACAGCCGGAAGCAATATATTTTTTTACCGTTTCAGGTGTGGCCGCCACTCTGGTTTCATTGGCGAAAGTTTCGGCAGGAACCGCGATACGCATGTTATCCCCCTGGCGGATTGGAATCTCTTTGATCAAAACAGGTGCAGTGCAAAGCTGCGAGGCGGCGGAAGTTTAAACTTCTACCACTCTTTTACAAGCTAAGCTCGACCTTCAAAGCCACGCCATATTCAGGATCAGGCAACTCTAAATCAACCAGCTCCGAGGCTGGCACATAAACATGCGGGTAACGAAACAGATCATCATCAACCACCTCTTCACCAAACATAAGCAGATCAAGATCAAGTGTTCTCGGCTTCCATGACCCCTCGGAACGATCACGACCATGCCTGTCCTCCAGTGCCTTACACCAGTTGACCAGTGCCTCACGGTCCGTCACATCCTGGATCAGGCAGCAGGCATTAAGAAAATCATCCCCCTCCATCCCAACGGCTCTGGAACAATAGACAGCGGAAAAACTGACCTGTGGATAGTGCTCACGCAACTCGGCTGCGGCGCTGGTCAGATGCTCTTCCGGGTCAATATTCGACCCCATACCCATCAGTGCAGCCACCATCAGTTCCACTCACCCCGCTCAATCAGCACGGCCACATTCTCCGAGCCACGAACGGCTCCGGGCTTGGACATCTTCAACCGCAGCCACGGCACATGAAACTCGCCCATGACAATCCTGGCGCACTCCTCTGCAAGCGATTCGATCAGGCCAAAGCTTGATGCCTCCACATAGGAGATCAGCCGTTTGGAGACCGCTTTGTAATCGAGCGTATCGGTAATATCATCCGTTTGGGCCGCTTTTGAAATATCCCAGGCCATCTTCAGATCAAGCCGGACACTCTGGCGGATTTCACGCTCCCAGTCATAAATACCAATGACAGTACGCACTTCCAGGCCTTCGATCACTACATAATCACACTGGTTCATTCTCACTCCTTACCAAAAACAACTGCCCGAAGCTTGACACAAAGAGATAACCACACACAATTCGCGCCTTTTTGACGAAGGGCTTAAGGGAGACCGTATGACTTCAAGCACGATAAAAGTAACCGACGAGGTCGTATCCTGCTCGGACAATGGACAGCATCCTCTGGTTTATATCAAGCTCAGCAATGGGCGCGGCGTTTGTCAGTACTGCGGCCAGGTATTCGAACGGGTTGAAGAAAAAACCAAAGCTGCCTGACGTCAAACCGACAGCGATACATCAGCTGCGCTGACGAACCGCTTCAAACAGCGACACGCCTGTGGCGACTGAAACATTCAATGATTCAACACTGCCCGACATTGGAATGTTCAATAGCTGATCACACCCTTCGCGCACCAGACGGCGCAACCCTTTCCCTTCTGACCCCATCACCAGCCCGATCGGGCCTGTGAGATCCGCCGTATAAAGTTCCGCATCAGCCTCGCCTGCAAGGCCGCAGAGCCAGAAACCGGCCTCCTGCATCGCCTTCATGCTGCGTGCCAGATTTGTTACCTGCAGCACCGGCACTCTCGACAGCGCACCGCATGCGGACTTCGCCACCACCGGAGAATGAAGATCCGCCGCATGATCTTTAGGAATGACCACCCCGGCACAGCCCGCCGCTTCTGCGGTACGTATACATGCCCCTAAATTATGAGGATCAGTCACCTGATCCAGCAGCAGCACCAGAGGTTTGGCACCCATATCCAGAGATTCCAGCCATCTGTTGAATGACTGCCTTGGTACCGAATCGGATACCAGGCAAGCTACCACCCCCTGATGCGGCACGCCATCGGCCTGACGCTCCAGAGCCTGCCTCGGCACAAAGGAGACTCGGATACCGGCCTTTTTAGCCAGATGAATCAGCTCATTAATCCGCGGGTGCTTCTTCCCCTTTTCAATCATCAGTTCATCAACGGATTCCCCTGCATCAGTTTTTCCTGATTCCAGAGCATGTTTAACGGCATGGATACCGGCAATCATCTGTGACATGCAGCAAACCTAGCAACAATCAGGGTGGCAGCCACCCATTTCATCACTCCGGTCGCTGCAGGTCCCGGCTTCCGGTTCCGGAAACGCCACGCAGATATGCTTTCAGTAAGAAGCGGCCGCCAAATTTTCAGCATAATCAAGTTTTTACTGTACGAATATGGCCTGGTATTTTACCTTCTGATCTGAGGTCACCCATGCAGGATGAAAGCAAGACCAAAGCCCAACTGATCGAAGAACTCAGGCAGCTGCGTGCCGAGGCCGCCGCATTAACCGGCAACCAGACCGGGGAAAGGCTCATGCTGGACAAGAGGTACTATCAGACGCTGTTCCAGGGTGTGACCGATTATGTGTTATTGCTGGAGGCGCAGGAAGCCGGCGTGGTGCTGATCGTGGATGCGAATGATGCTGCCTTTGAGAAGCATGGCTACACGCGGGAAGAGATGATCGGCCAGCCGATCACGTTTGTTGACAAGGCGATGCCCCCGGAAAAAGGCCGTGAACTGCTGCCTCGGATTGAATCAGGCGAGCTTTTTTGCTTCGAAACCGAGCACACCTGCAAGGACGGATCGACATTCGCCGTCGAGGTTACATCCCGGCTGGTTGAATATGAGGGCAGAAGACTGTTTTTTTCCGTGGAACACGATATCACCGAGCGCAAGCAGAAAGATGAGGAGCTGGCGAAATACAAGCTGTTGTTCGATGACATTTCTGATCTTGCTTATATATGCGATGATAAGGGCAACGTCCTGTTCGTAAACCAAACACTTGAGTTGCTTACCGGTCATGCGCCAGAAGAAATAATCGGCAAACCGTTCGCACCCCTGTTTGATGAGAAGAATCTGGCTGTAGCCATGGATGTTTTTCAGCGCACACTGCAAGGTGAAAATCCTGAATTTGAATTGACATTCAAGGATACAGGCATCCTGTGCGAGTATAAAAACTCACCCTTCAGGGATGATGCCGGAAACATTACCGGCACCATGGGCGTAGCCCGCGATATCACGGAGCGCAAACAGAGAGATGCACAATTCCGCAGCATCATTGATGCATCGCCCGTTCCCTATGCCCTGAATGATGAAGAACAGAACATCGTCTATCTGAATCCCGCATTCATCAACACCTTCGGTTACGAGCTGCAGGACATCCCGACACTGAAACATTGGTGGCCCAGGGCTTACCCGGACATGGAATATCGCCAATGGGTAGCAACCACATGGCAGGAACATCTGGACAGAGCCAAACGGGAAGGCGTGCCATTCGAAGCCATTGAGCTTGATATCTGCTGCAAGGATGGCACGACGCGAACCGCCATTGTTGGAGCCTCTCCACTTGAAGAGGCCTTCAAGAGCATGCATCTGGTCACCCTTTTTGATATCACCGAGCGCAAACAGAGAGATGAGCAAATCCTCAAGCTCTCCACCGCTGTTGAGCAGAGCGCGGCGTCGGTCATTATCACCGACATTCAGGGAACTATTGAATACGTCAACCCGTCATTCAACAGCATCTGCGGCTACAGCAGTGAGGAGGCCATCGGCCAAAACGTGAGTATCCTGCAATCAGGAAAGATGCCTGCTGCCGTTTATGAAGAGCTGTGGAAAACCATCCTTGCCGGAGAGACATGGAAAGGTGAGATGTGCAACAAGCGCAAGGATGGCAGCCTGTACTGGGATATGGTCTCCATCTCCCCCATCAAAAGCCCGCAGGGGGAGATCACCCACTTTGTCGGCGTGCAGGCCGATATTACCGAACGCAGGCAGGCGGAGAAAGCGCTGCATGAAGCCAAGGAAAAATTCCAGGCTCTGGTGGAATCAAGCAGCGACTGGATCTGGGAAGTCGATGCGAATGGCGTCTATACCTATGCCAGCCCGAAAATTAAGGATCTGCTTGGCTACGAGCCGGATGAAATGGTCGGCAAAACGCCCTTTGATCTCATGCCCCCCGGGGAGAAGGTTCGGGTCGGCAAACTGTTTGGGGAAATAGTCGGCACGCAGGCGCCATTTTCCGGGCTGGAGAACCACAACCTGCACAGGGATGGGCATCTGGTTGTTCTGGAGACCAGCGGAGTACCTGTTTTTGGTAAAGATGGAGAGTTCTGCGGCTACCGGGGCGTGGACCGTGATATCACCGAGCGCAAACAGGCGGAGGAA
>JAIPJD010000013.1 GCA_021734365.1 Mariprofundaceae bacterium
TGCATCCGCATGCGCAATCTCGATATGCTGGAGCTGTTTGAACACACCTGTTCAGGCGAACGGGTCCGTATCAACGTTTAAACCAGCGGGTTTGATCTACAGCCTGTCCCGCCAAACTGTTCTCCCGACATCAGCCCAAACCATCTATACTTGCAATAGTAACCCGTATTGGGCTGGAGGAGAGCCGCAAGCGTTTCTGTCACTATTACGCCCGGACAATACAAACAAGCGAGGTTAAACTGTTATGATAGCCGTGAAAAAAGTTATTCTTGATATCCTTAAACCCCACCAGCCGAATGCTCTGGAGTTTTCCCGGACCATTGCTGAAGCCGGGGTTGATTACCGGGTGCGCCTGACAGTGGTCGAGATGGACGAGAATACCGAGTCAGTTCAGGTTGAGGTGCTGGGAAATTCGATTGATTTCGAGGCAGTTCAATCTGCCATAACCAGTATGGGTGGATCGCTTCACAGCGTCGATCTGGTGGAAGTGCAAAGCGAACCCGATATGGATTAACCTGTCGTGAGCCTTTTGCAACACACAAGATTTCATCTCCGGATCACCGGCTCACATCACATTTTGCGCCGCTATTTTGTCGTTAACGGTTTTGACGGTGCTCTCACCATGCTTGGTCTTATCATCGGCTTTCTCCTCAGCTCGTCCACCAGTTTGACAGTCATCATCAACGTTTGTCTGGGCGCGGCCATTGCTCTGGGGATGAGCGGCATAAGCAGTGCCTATATCAGTGAAACAGCCGAGCGTAAACGCGCCCTGGGAAAACTGGAGGAGGCGATGGTCACCGATCTTCAGGATAGCGCACATGCTGATGCGGCACGCCGGGTGCCTCTGCTGATTGCACTGGTTAATGGTTTCGCGCCTCTGGGAATATCACTGCTGATCCTGACACCGCTATGGATGTCGAACATCGGCATCTCTTTGCCCATACCTCCACTCTATGCAGCCATTGTTATCGCTCTGCTGCTGATCTTTTTACTCGGTGTGTTCCTTGGTCGAATCGCTGGCATCTCATGGCTTCGCAGTGGCATCCAGACCCTGTTTGTCGCAGTGGTAACTGCAACGCTCATTTATCTATTGGCCGGGCTTTAAAATGTCACCCTCTGCCTGGCACAACATCGAAGCCGATGAGGCGCTGCTTAAGCTTGACTCTTCGTCTACCGGCCTGACAACCGAGGCGGCGCAGAGGCGTCTGGCCGAACACGGCCTGAACACCATTCCGGAAACAGCGCATCGTTCCCTGTTCGCCATGCTGCTCGGGCAGTTCTCTGATTTCATGATTATGATACTTCTGGCCGCCGCACTGATTTCCGGATTTGTCGGCGAGCCTCAGGATACCATTGCCATTCTGGTGATTGTTCTTCTCAATGCCATCATCGGGACGGCACAGGAGTTTCGTGCTGAACGCGCTGTTACGGCCCTGCGTGAAATGGCAGCACCGGAGGCACATGTACTGCGCGATGGAGAGGTGGTAACCATCACAGCACCACAACTGGTGCCGGGGGATGTGGTGATGCTGGATGCGGGCAATATTGTACCTGCCGATCTTCGACTGCTTCAGGTAGAAGAGATGCAAGCCGATGAATCAGCCCTGACCGGGGAGTCCCAGCCTGTTGACAAGCAGTCGGCCCGATTAAGTGAAACCGGGCTCTCCATTGGTGATCGCTTTAATCTGGCATTTAAAAGTACTTTGATTACACGCGGACGGGCCCGGGGCGTAGTAATCGCCACTGGTCTGGAAACGGAGATTGGCCATATCGCCGAGCTGTTACGGGGGGAGGGGAGTGTAAAAACACCCCTGCAGCTTCGCCTGGCCCGTTTCGGTCGTTATCTCGCGCTTGCCGTGCTGGCTATTTGTGCCGTGGTGTTTGTAGCCGGCCTGCTGCAGGGCCAGCCGGTCATGCTGATGTTTCTCACTGCCGTTAGTCTTGCTGTTGCAGCGATACCGGAAGCTCTGCCGGCTGTTGTGACCATCTCGCTGGCCCTGGGTGCACATAAGCTGATCCGGCACAACACGCTGGTGCGCAACCTTCCGGCTGTGGAAACCCTTGGCTCGGTCACCTATATCTGTGCGGACAAGACCGGCACCCTGACACAGAACCGGATGAGCGTTGAACTCTTCTTTGCTGCCGGTGAGCGACATACGCATCTCTCCGATCCACCATCCAGTCCGTTATGGGTGGAGATCGGACAGGCCATGACTCTGAACAACGATGTGCTGGAGAAGGATGGAAAACCTGCCGGTGAGCCAACTGAACTGGCTCTGCATGAGGCGGCACACAGGGCCGGTTTTAACAAGACCCTGCTGGAGCAAACCATGCCGAGGCTTGCAACCATTCCATTTGACAGCAAACGCAAACAGATGGCGACGCTGCACCCATCATCCACTGGCGTGGTCGCCTATGTCAAAGGTGCACCGGAGCGAATTCTGCCACAATGCAATCAGGCGGCAGGGCATGATGGGCCGATACCGCTTGCATCCGGCGATGTGACTGCGGAAGTGGAAAAGCTGGCCAGTGAAGGTTACCGGGTTCTGGTATTGGCAAAGCGTGAATTCACAGCCCTGCCTGAACCGGTTGATGCTGAAACAGTCGAGCGGGATATGATATTTCTGGGCCTGGTTGCCCTGATTGATCCACCACGATCCGAAGTACCACAGGCGGTTGCAGATTGTCTGACTGCGGGGATTACGCCGGTAATGATTACCGGCGACCATCCGGGAACCGCCATGACCATCGCCAGACGCATGGGAATCACAGAAGACGAAGATGCCATGCTCAGCGGTGATCAGCTGGACAGACTGAGCGATGAAGCGTTCGCTCGGATGGTCGGGTTCATTCGGGTTTATGCACGGGTTTCGCCGAAACAGAAGCTGCGTATCGTCAAAGCCCTGCAGACAAATGGTGAATTTGTCGCCATGACCGGTGATGGTGTCAATGATGCGCCGGCACTAAAAAGGGCCAATATCGGTGTGGCGATGGGCGAAAAAGGCACCGATGTTGCGCGTGAAGCGGCAGACATGGTGTTGCTTGATGATAACTTTGCTACCATTGTCACGGCCATCAGGGCAGGCCGCCACGTCTTCGACAATATCCGTAAATTCATCAAAGACACCATGAGTTCAAACTCGGGGGAGATATGGACACTGTTTCTCGCCCCGTTTCTCGGCCTGCCGATCCCCCTGCTGCCCATCCATATTCTCTGGATCAATCTGGTGACTGATGGTCTGCCCGGGCTGGCCTTTACCGCCGAGCCGGCTGAACCGGAGATCATGCGGCGGACGCCGCGCCCGCCGAAAGAGAGCATCTTCGCACACGGCATGTGGCAACATATTATCTGGGTCGGGCTGTTTGTCGGCGGTATTTCGATCGCATCGCAGGCGTGGGCTATTTCACGCGGGGCCGAACATTGGCAGACCGTGGTGTTTACCGTGCTGACCGTATCGCAGCTGTTTCACTCACTGGCTGTGCGCAGCGAGTCTGAATCGCTGTTTCGCATCGGCCTGTTCAGCAACCTGCCGATGCTGGGGGCCGTACTGCTAACGCTCCTGTTACAAATGGCTGTAATCTACCTGCCCGCACTCAATGCTATCTTCCATACCCAGCCCCTGCCGATGTTTGATCTTACCGTCTGCCTGGCACTCTCTTCGCTGGTTCTTGTTGCGGTTGAGATCGAAAAATGGCTGATGCGGCAGGGTTTAATTTATGGTCAGGAAAAGCCGGCTGCTGAATCGGGGCATTAAACCGCGCTGTAAACGGTGTCTGGATCGCATCTCCTGTTGTGCAACCGCAGGTTCACCGGATATCAAATGATTCATGACTCCGGATCATGTTCTGAATTTCCCCCACTCACTCCTCGTGGGAGGAGCCTTTAATGATGTAACCACCCGATTTCTCGTCCAGCTCCAGCTCCAGAAGCTTCCGCGCCTGTGCCTCCTCCAGCAGCTGACCGAAAGAGCGAAAACCGTGATAACCCTCGGAAAAGCCGGGGTGGCGTCGCTTTAATGTCTGTTTGACCATCGAGCCCCAGAGATTCTCCTCCTCGCCTCGCTCCTTGAGTAGACCCTCCACAGTGGCCAGCACCAGATCAATCCCCTCCTGCTTCAGTGCCTCACCTTCAGGGGCTGCCCTGGTTTTGGCCTTGCCTGGCGAGCGCCGGCGGCTGCTTTTGCCCTGCTTCTCTGATTCGCGTACCAGATCATCATAGTAGATGAACTCATCGCAGTTGGAGGTAAGCAGATCGGCGGTTGAATTCTTCACACCCACCCCGATCACCACCTTGTCGTTTTCCCTGAGCTTGGATACCAGCGGTGAGAAATCGGAATCGCCACTGATAATAACAAAAGTATCGACATGCGCCTTCGTGTAACAAAGATCCAGTGCATCAACGACCATGCGGATATCGGCCGAATTTTTACCGGATTGGCGCACATGCGGAATTTCGATCAGCTCAAAGGAAGCCTCATGCATCGGTGCCTTGAACTCCTTATAACGCTCCCAGTCACAGTAGGCTTTTTTGACCACGATATTGCCTTTGATAAGCAGCCGCTCCAGCACCTTTTCAATATCAAAGGCGGCGAACTTGGCATCGCGCACGCCCAGCGCCACATTCTCAAAATCGCAGAACAGCGCCATACTCTGGGTGGTGTTTTTATCGCTCATATCTCATCCCCTTCATTGCAGCCGAACCAGGCCGGAACTCTCGCCACTCTAGATTACATAAGGCAGTAATGAAAACCCTGATAAGCAAGGCGGGCGACAGGCTTAACACTTTATCCCCGGTAGAGGTTGAACTCATGGAATGAGCAAACCACTGAAAGTCCAATTTTGTCCGCTTGATAACTTCCCGGCCTGCCTCAACCATATGATGGCGCAACCAGCCATGTAGTTCATCGCTGTGCTGATGCTATGCTCACATCAAATACCCATGTTCTGATTGTGAGCCATTCACATTCATGAAACCTTTGCTTCCATTGAATTCATACGCTCCAGCTTAATTGATACCAGCATAGCTGCTAACACGAAAGCCGCTGACCAGTACAAACAGCCTTCCAATCCCTGCTGCTGGTAAACCAGGCCGGATAAAACGGTGCCTGCAAGTCTTCCGGCTGCATTTGCCATGTAGTAGAAACCTACATTCATTGAAACTCTCTCATGGTCAGACCATGAAACAATCAAATAGGAATGGGTGGCAGAGTTCATTGCAAATATGACCCCAAACAGTGCCAAACCAATGATGAGCACTGTTCCTGCATCCCATCCCTGCTGTAAAGCCACAGCAATACCAACAGGTGTTAGCGCCAATAGCCCGGCCCAGATCACAAGCGTTCTCGCACCGGGTGTCTGTTTGGAAACAGCCTTAATAATTTGCGGTGCTATCCCCTGAATAAAACCATAGCCGATAACCCATAATGCCAGAAATGCACCGACCTCGGTAAATGTCCAACCAAGTACGGATTGCAGAAACACGGGCAATCCGATAACAAACCAGATATCACGTGCTCCAAACAGAAAGAAACGGGCTCCAGACAGCCAGTTTATTTTGGGGTCATTTGAAAACACCTGAGAGAACTTTGCCCTGGTTTTAGTTTTCCCCAGATCATTCGGTAACAGACGCCAGGTAATGGCCAGAGCAAAAAACAGCACGGCAGAAAGTGCGAACAATGCGCCTCTAAACTCCAGCCATGTCAATAATGCTGCACCTATAAAGAAGCCAGCACCTTTGAGCGCGTTCTTTGAGCCGGTCAGGGTCGCCACCCAGCGAAACAATCTGGCATCCGATTGATCGGGCACAAAGAGTTTGACGCCCGCTTTTGCACTCATCTTGTTCAGGTCTTTGGCAATGCCTGATAACGCCTGTGCGACCATTACATAACCAACTGTGAGCCATGCATCCGGCACAGCCAGCATCAGCAAGGCTCCAACCTGTGTAATCATGCCGATATGCATGGTGAGATTCAGGCCTATGCGCGAACCCAGCCAGCCACCAACCAGATTGGTGACAATGCCAAAGAATTCGTAGAAGAGAAACAGCATAGCAATTTCCAGCGGGCTGTAACCCAGTCCGTGGAAATATAACACCACCAGCATACGGATAGCTCCGTCAGTAATAGTGAATGCCCAGTAGCCACCGGTAATCGTCAGGTAGTGCCGGAACCCCTGATCCACTAGAAGTCCAACATCAGAGTGACCTGGCGACCTTACGGGCAAGATCCATCATGCGGTTCACATACCCCCACTCATTATCATACCAGGCCAGCACTTTCACCTGTGTGCCATTGATCACCATCGTGCTTGGCGCATCAATAATTGATGAGCGCGGATCGTTGGTGTAATCCACTGACACCAGCGGCCGCTCTTCATATCCGAGTATGTCCTTAAGATTTTTGCCCGCAGCTTTGGCAAACAGCGCATTCACCTCTTCTGCCGTAGTTTCAGACTCAGCCTCAAACACAAAATCTACCAGTGAGGCATTGAGCAACGGTACGCGCACAGCCAGTCCGTTTAACTTACCTTCAAGTTCAGGGAATATCTTCGTAATCGCCCTGGCAGAGCCGGTACTCGTAGGTATCAATGACTGCCCGCATGCACGCGCCCGACGCAGATCCCTGTGTCCTTTATCAACGAGGGTCTGGGTATTGGTGATATCATGAATCGTGGTCATACAACCATGTTTGATACCAATCCCTTCATGCATCACCTTCACCACCGGTGCCAGACAATTGGTTGTGCATGATGCAGCCGTAAGCAGATGATGTTTTTTCGTCTGGTACAGATCATCATTAATACCATAAACGATATTCAGCGCGCCCTCGACAGGTGCTGCCACAATAACCTTTTTCACTCCCTGGTCGAAATAAGCCTGCAGCTGTTCAGGTTTACGGAACTCACCAGTTGCTTCAATCACGATGTCACATGCTGACCAGTCGGTTTCAGCAATGCCACGGTTTGAGCTGTAGGTTACCTCCTGCTCATCAATACGGAGTTCATTTCCCTCACCGGCACAATCATAGTGCCAGATTCCATGCACGGAATCGAATTCCAGCAGGTGTGCTGAGCATGCCGCATCGCAGGCAATCTCATTGATCTGCACAATATCATAACTGCTTCTATCCCAGCCTGCCCGAAGCCCCAGGCGGCCCATGCGTCCGAAACCGTTAATACCTACCTTGATTGCCATGAAACCACTCCTTTTATCTATTCACGACGCATCCTGCTATGCGAATATGTCACCATCATGTCAGCCCCGTATACCCTGTTCATACCAACCCTTGCTGCGATTCACAATGGATACCACCGACAGCATCACCGGCACCTCAACCAACACGCCGACGACGGTAGCCAGCGCTGCGCCGGATTCGAAACCGAACAACGCGATGGCGGCAGCTACGGCCAGTTCGAAGAAGTTGGAGGCCCCAATCAGAGCCGAAGGTCCGGCCACCGAGTGCACCACGCCGAGCCTGCGATTCAGCCAGTAGGCCAGCATGGAGTTGAAATAGACCTGTATCGTAATCGGGATGGCCAGCAGCAAAATAACTAGCGGCTGAGCCAGAATCTGTTCGCCCTGAAAGCCGAACAGCAGCACGACAGTCACCAGCAGGGCAGCCATGGAAACAGGGTCCATGATATGCAGAACATCATCCAGCCTATCCATTGCCAGCAGTGCTTTTCTGGTGATGTAAGCAATCACAACAGGAATGACAATGTACAAAAGCACGGAGAGAAACAGCGTGTCCCACGGCACCGTGATGGATGCTACACCAAGCAATAGCCCTACAATCGGTGCAAAGGCAAACACCATGATGACATCATTCAACGCAACCTGACTGAGAGTAAACTGAGGGTGTCCATTGGTGAGCCTGGACCAGACGAAAACCATTGCTGTACATGGTGCAGCCGCAAGAATGATTAAGCCCGCAATGTATTCGGGTATCTTTGCTGTTTCCAGATAAGGTGCAAATAAGTATTGAAGAAACAACCATCCGAGAAGTGCCATGGAAAAGGGTTTCACGAGCCAGTTAATTGCCAGGGTTACGCCAACACCACGCCGATGATGCCAAACTTCATGAAGAGCCGAATAATCTATCTTCAGCAACATCGGCAGGATCATCGCCCAAATTAGTAATGCTACTGGAATGTTTATATGGGCAACTTCCATGTCCCCCAACATATGAAAAATAGAGGGAAACAATGCCCCTAATCCAATACCTACAGTGATACACAGAAAAACCCAAAGGGTTAAAAAACGGGCAAACAGCCCCATTGATTTACTTTCGGATGACATTCGTACTCCTATTTAAGATAACTGGAGCATATTATATCTATCTATGCGGATATGTAAATTAACAAACTGGGTTTTTCAACTTTGAAAGGTCGCCTTGAAGCGTCTCGTTTTCAACTGAATCTGCTTTTATCAGGCTGGAAATAGTTTTAACGCAATCAGTATCCCTCATACTGTAATAGACCCATTTGCCTCTGCGCTCTGTTTCAACCAGGCCACTATTTCTAAGGATGCTGAGATGTCTTGAAATCGTACTTTGAGGCAAAGAAAGCGCCTCAGTAAGATGGCAAACGCACAACTCTCCTTTTTGGCAAAGAAGGTGAACGACCCGCAGGCGAATCGGATCAGAAAGTCCTTTAAACAGTTGAACCAAATCCATAGCTGAACTTTAACGATATTCTGTTTGAATGTCCGCCTTTGGCGGTGGTCTCAGACGGTCGATGCAACGCAAGCATCAGATTCTGCTGCCGGGGTTTCAAAGTTCAGGGGCTGTCTCGGGCACTCGTTAAACCGTCTGACAATCATGTCCGGATGCTCCTGCGAGTGATTCCAATGACGGCTTTAGCCAAGCAGGTCGAGAACCTTGTCCAGGCCACCACTGTTGATGGCGCAGGGTGCGGCTTCCTGAACCTTCGGCTTGGCGTGGAAGGCGATGCCCATGCCGGCTGCTCCGATCATCGGAAGATCATTGGCCCCATCACCAATGGCTACGGTTTGCGACATCGGGATGGAGAAGATGTCCGCCTGTTCGATCAGGGCCAGACGTTTGGCCTCGGCATCAACAATATTCCCCAGAACACCGCCGGTCAGCTTGCCGTTGTGAATTTCAAGCACGTTGGCACGGGTATAGTCCAGGCTGAGGCGCGTCTTGAATTTATCGGTAAAGTAAGTAAACCCGCCGGAAATCAGGCCGACTTTCCAGCCGTTTTCATGCAGCGTTTCAATCAGTGTCTCGGCACCTTCGGTCAGCCTGATGCGCTCTTTATAGACTTTTTCAAGCACCGTCTCATCAAGACCAGCCAGTAGCTGAACACGCTCGGTCAGTGAAGCTGCGAAATCGAGTTCGCCACGCATGGCGCGTTCAGTGATCTCGGCAACCTGGGATTTTATGCCGAGAAAATCACCGATCTCATCGATACACTCACACTGGATCAGTGTCGAATCCATATCCATGAATAACAGACCGGGCTGGTTTAAGGTAGGGCGATTGTTCATGGACATATCCTGCCAGAGCTCACTGTGAAAACCAGCCGGAAGAGTTGAAGCGGCGGCACCGCCCCGCACATGGAAGTGCGGCTTTAGTGAGCAATCGAAAGCTCTGTTTTCCGATTGTGTTCTGGCCCGGGGGCAGGACAAATCGGCAGGAGAGCCGATTTCATGACACACATCCGTGTGTGCCTCCTTGCAGGGCGACAAGTCGTGCAATTGTGCTGTCCTGCACAATTGTGGACGGTCTTGCCGCCCGAAGGTGAGGGGCATGGATGACCCGAGTCACGCTCCGGGGGCGTTTCATAAAAATTCATCGAGAAAGGCAATGCATCCTTTCAGGCGTGTTCGTCGCTCATCCGACTGGTGCAGCAGCATGAGGCTGCCATCGGGAGAGAGGCGGTAGAGGTGTGGCTCTTTCTGCACCCGCATCAACAGGTTTGTCAGATCAATCGGTGACTTTTCGGTGAATCCGATACGGATACCGTTATTCGATGAATCGAGCCTGGAGATAAACATTTTCTGCATCCGCCAGCGAATCCGGGCAGATTCCAGTGCGAACCTGGCTTCATCCGGCATCTTGCCGAACCGGTCAGTCATCTCTTCAAACAGCAGCGTCACCTGCTCATCACTCTCTGTTTTGGCAATGCGGCGGTAAAGCCCGAGGCGCTCTCCGACCTGCGGAATATAGTCAGGCGGCAGAATCGCATTAACACCCAGGTGCAGATCAACTGGCTGCTGAGGCATCGTGACTTCACCTTTGGCCTCGCTTACCGCCTGAGTCAGCATCTCCAGATAGAGATCCAGACCGATGGCATCAATCTGCCCGCTCTGCTCTGCTCCCAGAAGATTTCCCGCCCCTCTGATTTCCATATCCTGGCGGGCCAGCAGGAACCCTGCACCGAGCTCGGTATGTTCGGCAATGGCCTGCAGTCGTTCGCGTGCATCGGCAGTCATGGCCCGTGCGTCCGGAGTGAAGAGATAGGCGTAAGCCTGCTGGTGACTGCGGCCGACACGGCCCCGGATCTGGTGCAGTTGGGCAAGGCCCAGCAGATCGGCGCGTTCGACCAGCAGTGTATTGGCATTGGGCACATCCAGACCGGATTCGACAATGGTGGTACAGACCAACAGATGCAGACGCCCCTCATAAAAAGCCATCATCTGCCGATCCAGCTCGGCCGGAGTCATCTGCCCGTGGGCAATGCCGATCTCTGCTTCCGGAATATCCCTGCGCAACCGCTCAGCAATGCGGCCGATGCTTTTTACATGGTTATGCAGGTAATAGATCTGCCCGCCGCGGTAGAGTTCTCTTCGAATGGCCTCATTGGCAAGATGCGGATCAAAGCTGCACACCATGGTGCGGATTGCTTCACGCTCAGCTGGTGGTGTGCTGATAATGGAGACTGAGCGCAGGCCGGAGAGCGTCTGATGCAGGGTTCTTGGAATCGGCGTAGCACTCAGGGTCAGCAGGTCCATGCTGGCGTGAAGGGATTTGAGCTTCTCCTTGTGCTTTACGCCAAAACGCTGTTCCTCATCAACAATGACAAGACCGAGATCGGCAAATTTATACTTCTCGGAGAGCAGGCGGTGCGTGCCCACAATAATACGTGTTTCACCACCGCCAAGCTCACGGGTAATGCGATCGGACTCCTTCTTGCCCTGCAGCCGTGATAGCAGTTCCACTTTCAGGCCCGTGCCGCTGAAACGCTCGGAGAAGCTGTTGTAATGCTGATTGGCCAGCACCGTGGTTGGCGTAAGAATGGCAACCTGCCGGCCTGACCTGGCGACAACAAAGGCGGCCCGCATGGCCACTTCAGTCTTGCCAAACCCGACATCACCACAGACCACACGATCCATCGGTTTTTCATGCGCAAAATCTGCAAGCACCTGATCAATGGCAGTGATCTGGTCATCGGTCTCTTCAAACGGGAAGCGTGCGGCAAACTCTTCATAGGCATCTTTAAGCGGGCCTTCCAGCAGATAGGGATCACGGCGACTTTTTGACCGCATTGCATCGATATCAATCAGTTCATTCGCCATGGCCATCAGATCGCGTTTCACCCGCTCACGGGTACGTTTCCACTTTTCCGAACCGAGCCTGTTCAGCATCGGCGCTTCAGCGCCGGTATAACGGTGCAGCCTGCCGAGCTCTTCAACCGGCAGATAGATGCTGGCATCACCGCCATATTCGATGTGAAGAAAATCTGCCTGGGCGCCGCCGGAATCCATCGTGGTCAGCCCTTTGTAACGGCCGACCCCATGATCTTCATGTACCACCGGATCACCGGGTTTCAGCTCCTGCAGGCTGGAGAAGAGGTCAGCCCGGACGGCTGCAGAACTCCTGCCGCGTTTTCTGGGCAGACGCTGGCCGAGCAGCTCCTGTCCGGTGAGAATCAGGATTTTCCGGTCGCTGAGAGCCACTCCCCTTTCAAGGAACCCGATGGCAGTGGATATCTGACTATCCGGCATATCATGCAGCCCGGTGCAGTGCGGGATATCGGTGGTGATGTCACTCAGGCTCTCGCACATGCGCTCCTGTTGGCCCGGCCCGTGAGCGACAAGAAGCAGGCGCCAGCCTTTTGCGATCAGTTCAGCAAGATGCTCACGCATGGCATGCAACGGCTGTGACTGCTGCTGGAACAGTTGCAGGGATGGAGGATCATTAAACTGCGCTGACTGCTCTAACTGACCGGAACTGATCGCTGTCTCTGTGGCATAGAGCTCCTGCGGGCTGATGACCGGTTCAGAACTGGCCCGAACCATCGCAAACTGGCCGCGAACCTGTTCGGCAAAGGCTTCACGTCTGGCTTCAATGTCCGCTGTGCTGATGAGGTTGACCCTTTCCGGCAGAAAATCAGGGAGGCGTGCGGTTTTTGAATAGGCAAAAGGCAGCAGTGACTCAATACCGGGATGCGGACGGCCTGCCTTTACCGCCTGAAGCATGGGGTGCTTTCGAAACTGCGGGAAACGGGCACGAAATGCTGCACTGAATCTGTCGCGTCCCTGTGTATCGAGAATCACTTCACGCACCGGCACCGATGTGAACCGGTCCAGATGTTCCCCTGAACGCTGGGTGTCGACATCAAAGCGACGTATGGATTCGATCTCATCACCAAACAGGTCGATACGCAGTGGCGTGTTCTCTGTTGCCGGCCAGATATCAAACAGGCCACCTCGTGCTGCAAACTCCCCGGGTGCGACGACCCGCTCGGCCGGTTGCATACCGGCTTCGGTCAGACGGCTCTTCAGTGCGGCAATATCAAGATGCTGTCCGATTTTCAGCTGCCAGACATGAGCAGCAATGACTTCCGGTGGCGCAATCCGCTGAAGCCACGCCGGCAGTGATGTCAGGATCAATCCCTGAGGTTCGGGGCTACTAAGAAGGCGGCTCAATGTCGAGAAGCGTTCGCCGACAATGGCGTGATGCGGGGAGACACGGTCATAGGGAAGAACTTCCCATGCCGGGAAGCGCCATAACAGTTCCGGCGCACTCTGCAGGAAGAAGGATATCTCTTCGGAGAGGGTACGGTAGCTACGCAGATCCGCACAGATATAGACCGACAGGCCCTCTTTTTCCGCTTCTCTGGATAGCTGCCAGGAAAGGCCGGCAGAACCGGTTGCTTCTGATATTTTTGCCATACTCATCGGGGGCGCATGCTGCCGTAATCAGATCGTATCCTCTAGCGGATGATTGAAAACGTAGCGCGGCATAAAATGATATCATCCCATATGAAGCAGATAAAAGTGATAAAATCCGGATGGTTGTGTGGAAAATATGAAATATATCAACGTGTTGTCAGCCGGTAGCCCTGCCTGGCCCCCCTCTTGCGGGAGCTGTTTTCAGCAATCTTTGTTACTGATACTGGAACCACTGATTTTTTCACGATCCTTCGCTATACTTCGGCAAAATTTCAGACAAGGAGGCTCTCAGGGTGGATGCTCAGATCGAAAAGCTCAGTTCCCAGGACGCCCTGACTCTGGCTCAGGAGAACTCCTCTCTTCTCACTGAAAGGCTGTCGGAGATGCACAGCGCCGAATTGGCCGAGCTTCTACTCTCCTGCCGCGATGGTCAGGAGCGCCTTCTTCTTCTCCCGTTTATTCCTGAATCCGTTCTTGGTGAAACGCTGCTGGAGCTTCCTGAAGGCATGCAGGAGAATCTGCTTGCCGATTTTAAAGTAAGCGATATTGAAGATTTTGTTGAACACCTTGAGACCGATGATGTTGCCGATATTCTGCAGGCGGTTGATAAGGATATAGCCAATGAAGTGATCGAGCGACTCGAACCGGATGAGCGGCGTGAGATCGATTCGCTGATGGCACATGATGAGGAGTCTGCCGGTGGCCTGATGCAGGCCGAGCTTTTCAAGGTTCGTGATGACTGGACCGTTGAAAAGGTACTCAATGTGCTTCGCCGCTGGGGCGAAGAGATCGACAATCTGAACTATGTCTATGTGGTGGATAGTGAAGACAGACTTCAGGGTGTGGCCTCGCTGCATGCGCTTCTTTTCTGTGAAACCGACGCCAATATTCTTGCTGTGGCAAAGAGTGATTTCCCAAAGGCTCTGGCCGGGCAGGATCAGGAAGAGGTCGCCCGTATCTTTGAAAAATATGATGTTCTGGCACTGCCGGTTGTCGATGATAACGGAGTGCTGGTCGGCCGAATTACTGCCGATGATATTCTTGATGTGCTTCAGGAAGAAGCGACCGAGGATATGTACCGCCTGGCTGCACTTTCCGATCAGGATGATCTCTCCGAGCCTGTTGGTATCACCGCATGGCGCCGTGGCGTCTGGCTGATGGTGAATCTCGGAACGGCCATCCTGGCTTCTGTGGTGATTGCCCAGTTTGAGGCAACCATCGCCCAGATCGTGGCTCTGGCTATTCTGATGCCGATTGTTGCAAGCATGGGCGGTATCGCCGGAACACAAACCCTGACCGTTATCGTACGCGGCATCGCTCTGGGCCGTGTTACGTTCGATAATGCCAAACGGGCGCTGGTCAAAGAGGTTTCCGTAGCTGTGGTGACTGGCCTCAGCTTTGCGGTGGCCATGGGGATCATAGCATCGTTCTGGTTTCCGGCCTTTGGCGCGAAACTTGGCATGGTGATCGCAGTCGCCATGCTGGTGAATCTTTTCGCAGCAGGGCTTGCCGGTGCGCTGATTCCGCTAACGCTACAGAGAATCAATATTGACCCGGCTCTGGCTTCCGGGACCATCCTGACCACGGTCACCGATATTGTCGGATTCCTGACATTTCTTGGTCTGGCAACAATTTTTCTTCTGTAAATTAAAAAAGCATTTAACCACAAAGGCACCAAGGCACAAAGTAAGATATATATATTATCAATAGTTCCGGTGTCCCTTGGACAATAAGGTAGGAGAACTGCTTGAGCGCGCAATGCGCGCCTGTAAGGTGAGGGCCAGGGATGGCCCGAATTAAATCCCCGACGGGGGACGAAGCCACAAAGGGTAAAAAAACCACTTTATACCCTGTCTTCTTACTTTGTGTCTTTGTGCCTTAGTGGTTCATCTCTTCTTTGTAGTAAAATTTTAAAAATAGTGCCCATTGAAATCCGGTTGATTCATGACCGTTCCGGGCTAGGTTACGTCTCCCATTCAAGGAGAGGTTCATGTCAGACGTTAAACACCACCATTTAATTATTCTGGGTTCCGGCCCTGCCGGTTATACCGCTGCAATCTATGCAGCACGTGCCAACCTCAATCCTGTGGTAATTCAGGGTATTCAGCCGGGCGGGCAGCTGACAACAACAACGGATGTAGACAACTATCCGGGATACAAAGATGGTATTCAGGGCCCGGAAATGATGGCTGATTTTCAGGCGCAGGCCGAGCGTTTCGGCACTGAAATCATCTGGGATCACATCAATGAAGCCGATCTCTCCAAGCGCCCGTTTACACTGAAGGGTGATGAAGGAACCTACACATGTGATGCCCTGATTATCGCGACCGGTGCTTCGGCCAAGTATCTCGGCCTGCCATCGGAAGAGGCATTCTCCGGCCGTGGTGTATCCGCCTGTGCCACCTGTGACGGATTCTTCTATCGTGACAAGGAAGTGGCGGTCATCGGCGGCGGTGATACCGCAGTTGAAGAGGCGCTCTATCTCTCCAACATCTGCAGCAAAGTCACCGTAGTTCATAGAAGAGACGAACTGCGTGCAGAGAAGATCATGCAGGATCATCTTTTTGCTGCCAAGAATGTGGAGATGGCATGGAACAGTGTCCTCGACGAGGTGCTGGGCGATGACAGCGGTGTGACCGGCATGCGTATCAAGTCCACTGTCGATGATTCAACCACTGATATTGATCTGCATGGCGTTTTCATTGCCATCGGTCACAAGCCGAACACCGACTTTGTGAAAGGGCAGTTGGAGATGGATGAGGCCGGCTACCTGATCACCAGGGGTAAGAGTACGGCCGCTTCAGTGGACGGTGTTTTTGCGGCTGGCGACGTGGCTGATCCGGTCTATCGTCAGGCGGTCACCTCAGCCGGTGACGGGTGCAAGGCTGCACTGGATGCCGAGCGCTGGTTATCGGTACAGGAATAGTCAGGCGATTCATTTGATTACATTTAAAAAGCACTCCTTCGGGGGTGCTTTTTGGTATGAAAATCAATTTCTGATCAGCTCCGCGAAACGATCAAACAGGTAATCCGCATCCTGCGGCCCCGGGCTTGCTTCCGGATGGTACTGCACCGAGAAGATCGGCTTCCCTTTCACCTTCAGTCCCTCAACCGTACCGTCAAAGAGTGAACGGTGGGTGATCTCAACGTTGGCAGGAACATTGTCATCAGTCACAGCATAGCCGTGGTTCTGACTGGTGATCTCTATCTTGCCGGTGGTTTCATCTTTTACCGGGTGGTTGCCGCCGCGGTGACCGAACTTCAGTTTGAAGGTGGACATCCCCAGCGCCTGGGAGAGCAGCTGGTGACCCATGCAGATACCAAAAATTGGTATGCCACTATCCATCAGCTTGCGAATCTCTTCAACCGCATAGCCGACAGCAGCCGGATCACCCGGACCGTTGGAGAGAAAGATGCCATCGGGATTCATTGCCAGGATTTCAGATGCAGAAGTCTGTGCCGGAACGATGGAGACCTTCAGGCCACGGTCGGAAAGCTTGCGGTAGATATTGCGCTTGCAGCCGAAATCGTAAGCCACAACATGCCTGTCAGCTTCACTGTTGCGGTAACACGTAGCATCCAGATCGTAGGTGCCCGAACCCCCCTCCGGTGCCCAGACTGAGATTGCATCACAACTCACCTGCCCTACCAGATCACGCCCTTCCAGACCTGCCCATGCATTGGCCTTGGCAATCGCCTCTTCCTCACTCATGCCGTTGGAGGCAACAACACCATTCTGTGCACCAATATCGCGTAGATGGCGAACCAGTGCACGGGTATCAATATCGGCAATACCAACCACATTCTGTGCTTTCAGCCATGCATCAAAATCAGATTCAGCACGATAGTTTGAGGTGATGCGGGCCGGTGCACGGACAATACAACCACGCGCAGTGGCGCCTGCCGACTCATAATCATCGGCGTTGGTGCCGACATTGCCGATATGCGGGTAGGTAAAGGTAATAATCTGATCGGTGTAGGAGGGGTCGGTAAGAATTTCCTGATAACCGGTGAGTGAAGTGTTGAAACAGATCTCTCCGACAGCCTCTCCAACAGCACCGAAAGCCTGACCACGGAAGATTCGTCCATCCGCCAAAGCCAAAATTGCTTCCTGATTCGCCATCGGGTCACCTCACTGTTGGAGCTTCTTAATCCGGGCGCAGGGTACGAAAAAACAGGCTTAAAGTCGAGCCGTATGCAATATCAGAAAAGCGTCTCGATATAGCGTGGCACCCCATTGATCAGCACCGCACGTATGCCGGCATTGCCAAAGCGATCGACAGCCACTTCAATCGACACTTTTTCTCCGCCGACAGGCCGTTCGATGGCACGACCCGTACCCTCGGGCACAAAATAATGTTCAACGCCGAATTTTACCCTCACATTGTGCGACACCTCATACTGGCGCGTCTCTCTGTTCCAACGCCTGTTTACCCGATCCACACGCCCCTTAAGGACAACAGAAGACGCATCATTCGGACATTCAGTAGAAACAGTTTTCGGCTGCCAGTACGGCTCGCCCGGCACAAGCGTGACATAAACCGTATCACCCCGCTTCACCGTTGAAAGCGCCGGATATCCGGCCGAATCCAGCGTGTTAATGGTGTAATTCAGGCGTACATAGTCGCCCCGGAACAGTGAACGCGGATCGACCGGCTGTGTCTCCAGCACGACAGGCGTGCCCGTGGCCAGCGTCCACTGCTTGCGGGCAATCATGCCGAACAGCACCAGCGTCAGCATAACAACAACGATGCCCATGCGAAGCGTAAGGCTCAGCTTCTGACTCATGTCCCGACTCATACCTCACCTCCTTTCATGCCTGCCATCATCTGCCGGCGTTTACGGTCGAGGATGGCTGCAACGGCAATCAGCAACAGGCCGCCAGCCATAAAGAAGAAGGAGCGATCAAGAAGCTTCCAGAACAGGTCGAAATAGCGCGCCAGAATCCCCACCGCGAAAAACATGAATCCGAGATTCACCAGATGCCGACTGTCCAGATGGGTGCCGGCATAGATCAGCCAGAGCGTGGCGGTAAAGAATACGGCGTTAAAGGCGATAGCCATAAGACTGCCATGATTTCCCGGCACAAACAGATTGACGACCAGACAGGTAAGAATCAGCCCCAGAACCCCCTGCCCCCAGACATGCCAGGTCTCACGCGCATTCAGGCTCAGTGTGCGCTGCCTGTGCCAGAGCGCCAATCCGATGACAACGGCCAGCATCAGCAGTGTGACGGTGATCCATTCAATATCGGCCGCCGGACGCACGCCTCCGCGTCCGGATATGAACAATTTTGCCGATAGCAGATCGGGGAACGTCAACGCCCACAATGCCACGAGCCCTGCAACAGCAGCGTATTGGCGTAGCGTCTCGGCCCATTCATTCAAGCGGGTGGACAGCTCCAGATGCAAACCGCTAACAAACAGAGTGAGGTAGAAGAGAAAGTAAAGCTGAGTCAGATATACCACGGATCCGCCACCACGGAATTCAGTGATGAAGTACGCATAGGTGGAGATTGACCAGAGCAGCAACGCAATCATAAGCAGATGTGCAAAGCGCGACCAGCCCTCTCGCACAGCCACGAATGTAAAGCCTGCGAGCACAACCAGAAACGGCCAGTGCAGACGGGAGAAGTCGAACGCCTCCATGCCGCTCCACAACATGGCAAGCATCAGACCGGCAACAAAGACAGCAGGCGAGGCCAGCAGCCATGCCACCAGCAGTGCTCCCAGCGACCAGACGAACACGCCATCGGGATAATGTGCATCAATATGATAAATCTGTGCTATCAGCATGATGTTGGCGCCAAACAGCAGCACGCCAAGCAGCAGCATCGACTCTGAAAGCCAGTTGCGCGCCTCATGCCTGAGACTCCATGTGGCTGCGGCAAACGCCGCCCACATGGCCCCGAAAAGCGCCAGCAGTTTAATAATCTTCGGCATTGTCTGCCAGTTGGCGGCAAAAAAGGTGATAGCGCCGATACCGATCAGCAGCGCACCCAGAATGGCGAACATGGATGCCAGCGAACGGCGTTGTGAGGCCGCAGCAACCTGTTCAAGAATAAGCGGCGCCTTCTCCGGTGCGACCAGTCCGGCCTCCACCCACTTCGGCAGTTCACGGCGCAATCGCCGGGCAAAACCGCGCCCACGCATACCGAATGATGCGGCAAGAATAAGCAGAAGAATTAAAAGCTCAAACATCCAACCCCCCTCTTCTCCCTGTCGGGCCTAAGCCTTAGGTGCCAGCATGGTGCGCGGATCAAGCAGGCGATCAAGCTCATTTTCAGGCAGGAGCTTCTTTTCCAGACAGAGCTGGCGCACTGTTTTACCCTCGATAACCGCCTGCTTGGCAATCTCCGACGCCCGATCATAACCAATCACCGGCGCCAGCGATGTCACCATGCTCATACTCCACTCGATCTGCTGTTCACACCGCTCACGGTTGGCCTCAATGCCGGCAATACATTTGTCAGCAAACATGCGACAGGCATTGGCAAGAATCGTCTCGGACTCCAGCAGATTGTGCGCCATCACCGGCAGCATCACATTCAGCTCCAGCAGACCGGTTGAGCCTGCAAAAGCAATCGTTGCATCATTTCCGATCACCTGGGCGCATACCTGGGCCATCGACTCGGCAATCACCGGATTTACTTTTCCCGGCATGATGGAGGAGCCGGGCTGCACGGCAGGTACGGTGATCTCACCGATTCCGCAACGCGGGCCGGCATTGAGCAGCCGGACATCATTGGCAATCTTCAGCAGTGAGACGGCCAGCGTACGCAGCTGGCCTGAAAGCTCTACTGCCGCATCCTGTGCCGCCTGTGCTTCGAAGTGGTTGGCAGCTTCGTGAAAACCGATGCCGTAGATTGATGAGAGTTCGGCGGCCACGCCTGCACCGAATTCCGGATGTGTATTCAGGCCGGTACCAACTGCGGTGCCTCCCTGGGCCAGTTCGGTGACACGCGGAAGTGAGCTCTTTAACCGCTCAATGCCAAGCTCCACCTGCCGTGCCCAACCGGAAATCTCCTGCCCCAGCGTAACCGGAGTGGCATCCATCAGATGCGTTCTGCCGATCTTGACCGCATCCATCGCCTCTTCACTTTTGGCCATAAGCTGCTGGTGGAGATGGCTTAAGGCAGGCAGCAGTTCATGCATCAAAAGATCAGCAGCCGCAACATGGATCGCTGTCGGTATGACATCATTGGAGGACTGCCCCATATTGACGTGGTCATTCGGGTGTACAGAGATTGCACCATCAAGCCCGGCACAACGGTGCGCGATCACCTCATTGGCATTCATGTTGGTGCTGGTGCCGGAGCCTGTCTGAAAGATATCGAGTACAAACTGTACATCCCATAGTCCATCGGCAACCTCAGCCGAAGCCCCGGCAATCAGTGTGGCTCGCTCCGGGTCAAGCCTTCCGAGGGAGTGGTTTACCCTGGCAGCACTGCACTTGATATTCCCCAATGCCTTAATGAAGGGGCGTGAAAAACGAAGGCCTGAAACAGGAAAGTTTTCGGCCGCGCGTGCCGTCTGTGCACCATACATCGCATCTGCAGGCACCTGCATCTCACCCATCGAATCCCGTTCCATACGCTTTGACGACATATCAACTCCCCAAAAAAAACCATTGTAACGGACAGTTTACGATGCTCTGCCCGCCATGACAAACATCAGCCCGTTAACAGATGAATAAAAAAAGGGGTCGGCAACAGTGCCGACCCCTCTAAATATCAACCGTTCCCTCCGATCCGGGGTTGGGCATATTCACCCTTTTCCACCTGATACGATTTATTGCAGGGGGCTAAGTTCCGCAACCAGGCTCAACAGCCGGCAGCCATCTATTTCCCTGGCTACATGGCTTTCCTGACAAGAGGCCCCTTCTCCGCATCGGTCATCGTATCCCATCTCTCGAGGCACGTTTCGCAGCAGAAGCCGATCCGCATACCCTTGTACATGCGGGTCATCTTTTCCGGAGCGGTTGCTTCCATGGTCGTGCCCATTGTAGGGCACGTTGAATTGGCTATCTCAACGGGGTTTTCCCCCATAGCTTTCCTGACAAGCGGTTCCCTCTCCACATCGGTCATCGCGTCCCATTGCGTGAGGCACGTTTCGCAGCAGAGGCCGATCCGTCGGCCCTTGTACATGCGGGTCATCTTTTCCGGAGCGGTTGCTTCCATGGCCGTATCCATGACAGGACATTTCGGGTTGGTAATCTCAACGGGGTTCTCCCCCATCGATTTCCTGAACTCCCGCTCCCGGTCGGCGGGGCTCATGGCATCCCACTTTCCGAGGCACACTTCACAGCAAAAGCCGACTCGCTGACCCTTATACATGCGGGTCATCTTCTCTTCGACCTTCGTTTCCATGTTAACCGAGCTCATAACAGGACACTTCGGGTTCACGATATGAACAAGTTTCGTACCCTCAGCTCTCTTTGCCGTCTCCACGGCCGCATTCCCGGCAGCCGATGCCGGGACACCCGAGAGCATCGCCGCTGACACAAGCGCCAACACCCCCAGTAAACTCCAGTTTCTGACCTTCTTCATAACGCCTCCTCTTATGTGAATGTGCCAAGCCTCATTGTACCGTGACTGCACATCACCATGCACATAGTTTATCGTAATCACTGCCGAAAATGAATGTGTCAAATTGTCGCATTCCCACCGGCTGCGGGCGGGATCAAAAACTGTTCGGTACAACCCCGCCTCCCCTGCTAAAGCCAAAGCTGCCGTCCCCGACACCTGAAACGGGTCAGGCAGGCAATATCTGCGGCTTACAATAATTGGAGTGTTATGAAAGGTAACAGGCGAGGGCTGGTAAAAAGAAAAGGCGAGCCTCCGAAGAGTGCCCGCCTTCATCCCGGTATGGCTCCCCGAGCAGGACTCGAACCTGCGACATATGGATTAACAGTTATCCGGTCTGCTCGCTGTTTTGTTGTATTTCTCAAAAAATCACTAGCCACTCCAATTATCAAACACGGAAACCCAATATTTTACCGTGCGTGCCTCTTTTTAACTTGTCACAAATTTGACACATCTGAATTGATTGATGTGAAGCTCGCATGACCAAGCTTCACGTGGTCCACAAACCAACTCAGATGCGGATGAATTTTGACGAGCTGGTGATAGATAACTTCGCCGGTGGTGGTGGCGCCAGCACCGGTATTGAACGAGCTATAGGCCGGCCTGTTGATATTGCCATCAACCATGATCCGGAAGCGCTGGCGATGCATGCGGCAAACCATCCACACACGCTGCATCTGTGTGAGTCAGTCTGGGATGTGAATCCTCTGGAAGTTACACGTGGCAGACCTGTTGGATTGGTTCATCTATCGCCTGATTGCAAACACTTCTCGCGTGCGAAAGGGGGAAAGCCAGTAGAAAAGAAGATTCGTGGCCTGGCATGGGTTGGTATTCGGTGGTTGGTACTCACAAAACCAAGACTGCTCACAATGGAAAACGTCGGTGAGTTCATTACATGGGGGCCACTGGTCGAGGGTAAAGATGGAAAGATGCGACCGTGCCCAAAAAACAAAGGACGAGAATTTAATGTGTTTATCAATGCCATTCGCAGGCATGGATATAATGTTGAATGGAAAGAGCTTAGAGCCTGTGATTATGGAGCTCCAACCATCAGAAAGCGCCTGTTCCTGGTCGCAAGACGTGATGGAGAGCCGATTGTGTGGCCTGAGCCTACTCACTGCGACCCGAACAGCGATGCAGTGAAGAGTGGTGCCCTGAAGCCATGGCGCACGGCTGCCGAGTGTATCGACTGGAACATCCCGTGCCCGTCAATCTTTGAGCGCAAGCGTCCACTGGCTGAAAACAC
>JAIPJD010000014.1 GCA_021734365.1 Mariprofundaceae bacterium
GCAGCAAAAATGGCAAGTTCCCGCAGGTTTGACGCGCTGGTCTGCCTTGGTTGTGTTATCAGGGGGGGCACAGCCCATTTTGATCATGTCTGCCGGGTTGCCATGGATAGTATCGGTGCAATTGCCGAGCGGGGAACCATCGCCATTGCCAATGGTGTACTGACGGTAGACAGCTTCGAACAGGCAAAGGATCGCATCGGCGGAAAACATGGCCACAAGGGTGCTGAAGCTGCGCTGACGGCAGTTGAAATCGCGATGCTTCTTAAGGAAATTTGAAATATTGGCAACCACTCCATGGACTGCCCGGAAGCACCATACTATTCGATGCTTTCTTAAGGAACTGAGGGACTAAAATTGAGCAACAGTCAGAAAACAAAAGGGCCGAACAGGCATCAGGCGCGCGAATCGGCGCTGGAGGCCCTCTATGCATGGCACAGTGGCGGTAGTGACAATGCAGACCTGCCACATCTGTTGAGTGGACACATTCATGAAGATGAGCGTTCCGGCCAGGATGAGGACTACCTTCGGGAGCTGGTTTATGGCGTGACCGGTGATATGGATGAACTCGATGCCGTGATAAAACCAGCCGTCCGCCGCAGCCTCAATAGCGTTGCCAGCGTTGAACTCAATGTCCTGCGCCTTGCCACATGGGAGATGAAGAACCGGCTGGAGATCCCCTACCGCGTCATTATCAACGAAGCCCTGGAATTGACCCGCGCCTATGCCGACGAATCGGCCCGCGGCTTTATTAATGGTGTGCTCGATAAGCTGGCCAAAGAGCTCCGCCCCCTTGAGTGTAAGTAAACTGATCTAACCGCAAACTCAAAAGGCTGCCTCGTGCAGCCTTTTTTATTGCGTCATCCTCCCTTGCTTTTGGCATTACCCCGCATGCCGACTATAGTAAAAGAAGGCAAGGGAGACTTTTTGAAAGCAGTTCTTTTTAGCGAATATGGATCGCCGGATGTTCTCCGGCTGGGTGAACTGAAGAAACCGAAACCGAAAAATATTGAGGTCCTGGTCAATGTTCGTGCGGTATCGGTCAACTCGTGGGACTGGGAATTGCTCCGGGGTACGCCGTTCGCCAACCGTCTCATGTTCGGTTTTTTCAGACCGACCCGGATCCGGGCACTTGGTTGTGACATTGCTGGCCGTATTGAGGCGGTAGGAAGCAGAGTGAGGCTGTTCAAACCGGGAGATGAGGTGTTCGGTGACCTCTCCAACGGTGGCTGGGGTGGTTTCGCCGAATATACATGTGCAAAAGAGAGTGAACTCTCCTTAAAACCAACCGAGATGACATTCGAGCAGGCTGCGGCGATACCACAGGCCGGCCTCCTGGCCCTGCAAGGACTGAACTACAAGGGTCAGGTACAAGCAGGGCAGAAAGTGCTGATCAACGGCGGCGGTGGCGGTGCCGGAACCTTTGCTATCCAGATTGCCAAATCGTTCGGAGCAGAAGTCACTGCAGTCGACAGTGCAGAGAAACTGGAAACGATGCAGCAGTGTGGTGCGGATCATGTCGTCGATTACGCGCAGGTGGATTACGTCAACAGCGGTGAACAGTACGACCGGATATTCGATTGCGTCGCCCGCCACTCCATTTTCGACTACATGCGAGCGCTCACCCCCGGCGGCGTCTACGCCATGATCGGTGGGGACTCTGGAGGAAGCATCATGCAGATCATGCTGCTGGGGCCGATCATCTCTATGTTCAGCAATAAAAAACTTGGCATCGTCATGCACAAGGCCAACAAGGGGGTGGATGAGCTAATCGAACTCTTCGAGGCAGGCCATGCCGTGCCGGCCATCGAAAGAACCTATCCCTTAAGCGATGTACCGGACGCACTCCGCTATTTCGACGGGCGGCATGTGAAAGGCAAGATCGTGATCACGCTTGAGGAATCATCATGAAAGCTGTTGTCTTCGACACGTACGGCCCACCTGGGGTGCTGCATATCGCCGATATGCCAAAGCCGAAGCCAAAGGATGATGAGGTTCTGATCCGGGTGATGGCGGCTGAGGCCACCAAGGGCGACTGTGAATTCCGAAGAAGCAAGTTTGCAGTCAAATGGCTATGGCCTACGACGCGCCTGTTCACAGGTATCACCAAGCCCAGACGCCGTGTACTGGGGTGGTACTTTGCCGGAGTTATCGAGTCGGTCGGAAGTTCCGTCTCCCGCCTGCAATCGGGAGACGAGGTGTTCGGCTGCACTAAACTCCGCATGGGCGGCTACGGCGAATACATCACTCTGCCGGAGAGCTATACCATCGTGCCGAAGCCTGTGAATGTCAGTTTCGAGGAGGCGGCCGCCGTCCCTCTGGGAGGTCTCAATGCCCTGCACTTTCTGACTCGGGCCAACATCAAACCGGGTGAAAGCGTTCTCATCAATGGCGCGGGCGGAAGCATCGGCAGCTTCGCCATCATGATCGCCAAGTCGATGGGTGCGGTAATCACCGCCGTGGACAAGACCGGGAAGCTGGAGATGCTGCGCACCCTCGGTGCCGATCATGTGATCGACTATACCCGTGAGGACGTAACGAAAAGTGGGAAGAGATTTGATGTGATTATGACAATGGTTGCCCAAAGTCCCTACTCCAGCTTTATCGACATGCTCAATTCCGGTGGGCGCTACCTGATCGTCAATCCGAGGCTCTCCGACATGCTTCGCTCGGTCATCACCAGCAGGTTCAGCGATATAACCGCAACCTTTGCCTTTGCCGGAGAGAAGCCGGAGGAGCTGCTACAGCTCAAAGATATGATCGAGGCGGGTAAAATCAGACCGGTTCTGGACCGCGTCTTTCCGATGGATCGGGCCGCTGAAGCGCATCGCATCGTTGAAAGCGAAGAGCGGCTCGGAACCATCGTTATTAATATCCGAGAAAACTGAATGGCTCTAAACTTGAAACCTAATAAAAATGAGTGGATTGCTCATAACTACTGCGTTTCGTTCATAGGCTTACCAGGACAACGCGATGCAACGGAAGGCCAAGGCCTACTTCCAGACATCAAATCGGAAGATGAAAGGAATGCCTTTTATGCTGCGTTCCGAAACAGCATCGGAGCAATCATAAAGCTCCAAGAACGTGCTGAAATTGCTGGCACCTATTCTCAATCCAAACCCAAATTCTCAGCGCCGAGCTTCACTGCCTCCCTTAGCCCCTGTCTTATCATAACTGTACGGACTCCACCCCTCCGGCATGACCGGTGGCGTCGGGAAATTGCCCGGCCCCGGTATGACATCGGTGTGGGTGAATTCCAGCGACTGTGACTGCCAGGGATTGGCCGTTGCCTTTTCGCCCCTGAACATGCCATGCAGCCATGAATAGAGCATGATAAGCACACCGATGGTGGTGATCGCCACACCCACGGTAGCCAGGGCATGCATGCTCTCGAATTGCGGAAACATCTGATAATCATAATAGCGGCGCGGCATGCCCTCGATACCGATGAAATAGAGCGGTCCCATGACCACATTCATGCCGATGAAGAAGAGCCAGGCCGAAATCTTGCCCATAGCCTCGCTGTACATGCGCCCGGTCAGCTTGGGGAAGTAGTAGTAGATGCCACCGAAAATAGCCATGGCGCCGGAGATGGCCATGACGTAGTGGAAATGGCTCATGATAACGTAGCTGTCGGAGATGCCGTAGTCGATGGCGCTCAGGGCGTTCGGGATACCGGTAGTGGCGCCGATAATCAGCATGAAGAACATGCCCACGATCCAGTGCATCGGCGTCCGGTATTCGATACTTCCCTTGTACAGAGTCATGACCATGCTCAGCATCAGAAGACCGAAAGGGAGTGAAATCATCAGCGTGGTGAACGTTTGCATTGTGCGCAGCCAATTGGGCAGGCCGGCAACAAAGGCATGGTGTACCCAGACATCACTGCTGACAGGAATGAAGGCCAGCGTCGCCCACACCGCCACCTTGTAGTTGAATATGTGGTTTCTGGCGAAGGTGGCAATAATGTCGAAGCTGATACCGAGGAAGGGCAGCAGCACAACATAGACGGCAGGGTGTGAATAGAACCAGAACAGGTTCTGGTAGAGCAGCACGTCGCCTCCCTGGCCGGGGTCATAAAAGCCGAAGCCGAGATATTTATCGAGCGACAGCAACAGCACGCTTGCCGCCAGCACAGGTACGAAAATCAGCTGCATGATGTTGGCCGTAAATACACACCAGACCGTCATATTTAGCTGATACCAGCCGATGCCCCTGGCACGCATGAACATCACCGTACAGGCCAGGTTTACGGCTCCAAACACGGAGGAGATACCGAGTACGATAATAATCAGCGAATAGAGCGCCGTATTACCGGCAAAATCGGTTTCCGAGTATGGCGGATAACCCGTCCACATACCGTTGAAGGAGTCGGGAACAATCAGGTTGCACAGGGCCAGCAGGATGCCGCTCCACAGCAGCCAGACGCTCAGGGCATTGACGCGCGGGAATGCCATATCTTTGGCGCCGATCATGATCGGCACCACCCAGTTGGCAAAAAAGCCGAGCAGTGCCGGAATCTGGAAACCGAGAATCATGACAGCGCCGTGCATGGTCAGCCACAGATTGTAGACGCCGGCATCCTCGGTCAGCGTCGGCCCGAGCGAGCCCAGTTCGATGCGCATCAGGGCGGCAGATGTACCGGCTACGAGAAAGGAGACCAGAGAGGCGGCCAGATAGAAGATACCGATGATTTTGTGGTCAAGCGTGAAGACCCACTCTTTCCATGTTTTTGGTTGTCCCATGGCCTGTTACCTCCCAAAATCCCTGGCACTCACATCTGCAGCAGGGGAAACAACCTGCTGTGCTGATGCCACCGTAGCTGAAGCGGAAATCGCTGCGGCTTCAGACTCCAGCCAGGCATCGAACTCCTCCCTGGCCATCACGATCACCTTGCCGTACATCGACGAGTGGCCGGCGCCGCAGTATTCGCGGCAGGTTACGACATACTCACCGACCTTGTCGGGCATGAACCACATATAGGTCACCCTTCCCGGCATCAGGTCTTCGGTAACGCGGTACTGCTGGATAAAGTGGGAGTGCACGACATCCTCACTGGACATGCGCAGTAGTATGGGTGTCTCTGCCGGAACCTTCAGCTCGCCGTAGGTCTCCACCTCGTTCGGGTATGTGTAGGTCCAGCTCCACATGGCGCCGGTGACCCGGATTTCGTAGGCATTTTCCGGCACCTCCCGGTATTGCTTGTGCAGCTCCCACCCCTTAGCAAACAGGTAGATGTCGTCCGCCATGAACAGCGCCACCGGGATGATCATCCAGCCCAGGGCCGCCTGCGGGCTGAGCTTTTGCAGCCTGCCGACCTCGTCGGGAAACCTTCTCCTGTAGGCAAAGAGGAAATAGGCTGCCACCATGGCCATCAGCACGCCGATAATGGTGATGTCCCAGAACACCTCGTGCAGCAGCTCATCGAAGTGCACATGCGGTGGCACATCCCACTGCCGGCTCTGTCCGGGTACCGGCACAACCTGTACCGCCTGTGCAGGGCGGGGAATCAGCGGCAACGACAGCAACATCAGCGCCATGCTGCCTGCTCTGGCTTGTATGCTCATATGATCTCCCTCCTTTTTCTTTTCTTCATCACAAGCACCCCGCCCGTAATCATTGAGATACCCAGCAACAGCGAACCAAGTGCGATAAACAGGGGGTAATTGATGCTGTATTTGCCGTCCCTGTAGTTGTAGCTGTAACAGGCTGCCAGCAGGAAATTAACGGCATTGGCCGGTGATATCTCATTGCCGTAGGCCTTGGTAATGGAGAGTTCCATATCTGTGCTGTTGATCGAGGCACCGTAGAGATAGCGCGTCACTCGTCCCTCCGGGGAGAGCAGGATATAGACATTCGGGTGCAGGAACATGGCATCGCGCGGCGACCAGAAGAATTTGTAACCCAGAGATTCGGTGAGCCGACCGATGTCGGCCGGATCGTTCAGCAGGGCCAGACTCCACCCTTCAGGTGACTGTGTCCCGAATCCGGCATGCTGCATGAACATGCGCAGGCTCTCCGGAGTGTCGTGCGGGTCAAAAGAGAGAGTCAGAACACGGTAATCCCTGCCCTGCTCCCAGCGATTCACCCCAGCCAGCGAATCCCGCAGATTGCGGTTAATAGTCGGGCAGGCACCATCGCAGCTGTAGTAGGATAGCACCAGCAACAGGGGCCTGCCCAGCAGGCCGCCAAGAGTGAATGACTCGCCCCCGGCATCCCGCAGGATATAATCACTGCTGATCCGGACACCCAGAAATTTATCTTCATCAATCCGGACCAGCTCGGGATCAATATGGGTGCTTGCCGGAATATTGCCGTAGTTCGCCTGTACACTCCCCGGCCATGCAAACATCATAAACAGCGCCATGCCGAACCCCAGCCGGCTACTTCTGCCACCCGAGAATACGCCAAACAGCGGCAGGGGTGTCATCCCGTCACCAGCCCGTCACCAGTAATAGGCCTGCAACAGCACCCAGATGCCGAGCACATTGACAAAATGCACATACATGGTCATCGACCGGGCATAGGAGGGGCTGAGCCTGCCTTTATAAGCGGGAGCAAGAGCCAGCAGCATAATCAGCAGACCGAACACGATATGGGCGAAGTGGATGCCGGTCAGGCCATACAGGGCTGTGGCATAGGCGTTGGCACCGATGGCAAAACCCTGACCGGCCAGCTGACCCCAGCCGAAGATGGTCATCAGTGCGAACAGAGCCCAGATGGCTATCGATATCAGGGTCAGATTGGCAAAGCCGGCGGCATCACCCTGCATCTGTTTCCTGCGGGCAAAGCCAATACTGAGACTGGAGCACAGCAGTAGCAGCGTAGCCAGGTTCGGTGCCAAAATCTCGGGTGTACCCTCCGGTGGCCACTGTGGCGCCTGCAGGCGCATCACCCAGTAGCCGACCAGTATGGCAAAGAGCGTCATCACTTCCGTACCGATAAACATCAGCATGGCGGCAGGGCTCCAGCCTTCGTCATCAATAATGCCTACGGTCTCACCGACCCAGCCGACACCTCCGACCAGCAGCATCAATACCCCTAGACCAAGGACAATCACTGCCAGCAATCCCTGGGCATAGACAAAATAGAACATGAAGGCCCAGGGCAACAGGAAACCGGCGCCGAAACCAACCAGTATCGGGTAGGGGCTGGTATGCCAATGGGCGTGTTCCGTCACCTGACTACTCATATCTCTCCTCCTGCATCTGACCCACATGGATGTGGAAAATGCAAAAGATTGAATGGAACAGTCTCCGCCATCCGTATCCGGGGTCGGGGTCGGGATGCCTTGCTGCCAAGCATCTGTCATTTCTGCTCGTGCATGGCCTGCCACCTACCGTATACTGAATAAAGCACCTCTGTTGCTGTTCCGCAACATTGAAAACCGGCTAGGGGTCCTCTATCTCGTCATCATTAATGTGACCCTTGAGTTGACCCGTGCCTATGCCGACGAATCGGCCCGCGGCTTTATTAATGGTGTGCTCGATAAGCTGGCCAAAGAGCTCCGCCAGGTTGAGATAAAATAAATACTAATTTATACCTGATTCAGGATCCGTCCTCACTTCGAAATCAGTCAACATCACATCAAATATCTCAGCAACCGGATCTGCACCAATGTCCCGCATTTTTTCATACCTTGGATTGTCCATATCAATCAAATTTGAGATCCGGGAATAGCTTGAAGGGATAAGCACCTGGCCGTCTTCGCTTTGCCGTTTAATTCCGAAGCGAACCTCCTCCCTTTCTGTTGGCGTTAGTTTGCTCAATACATTTTTTGTGGCCCAGATTGAGCCTTGTTGAGCAAAATCACTCAAGCGTCCTGCGCGATTTACGGTACAGCCAAGCACAGTAAATTCGATTTGAGTAGACGTCTGATATGTGCCAAACCACTCTTCACCCTCAGTGATGCCGATATTAAGCAGTAAATCATTAATCCAGTTCTTTTTGTTTTTCCATTTCTTGGAAATATCCAGCATCACTTCCTTCATTTCCTGGGCAAACTTAATAGCATTAAAAACATAATTTTCTTCAGGGCGCGGGAAGAAATAGAAGACAGCACCATCGCCAACATGTTTTCCGCTAACAGCATTGTATTTACGTGTGATCTTCTCCATGGTTCCCCAGATCATATTGATCAGTTCAAAGTACTCATCTGGAGGAAGTTCCGCACATATATTGCAAGAGTTTTGCAGGTCGGCAACGAGAATAGTCATGTTGGTGAGAAACGGACGCCGCTTTCGTAACAAGTTTCCAATCACATGATTACGCCGGGCAAGAATAGAAACCAATGATTCCGCATCATCGGCTGATGGCAGATACGTAATAAGGATGCCCTCACGGAAAAAACTCGCAAATATTTGAGTGCAACTGTGAGATTCATCCTGTAAAGAAATATTCATCTCTTTATAAATGATGGGCTTAATATCTGCAGGCTCAACCTCATCATGCAAACGTATTAGCTGTGTTAAACACTCATGATCAATATTCAGGTTGCTAATAAGCAGGGTTGATTTAGACAGCTTTCCTTTCGCAAGGGCAAGGTGAAAACTAAGAATATCCTCAAACCCATCAAGATTACGGGCATTCGTACTGTCAAACAGCAATTGAAAAATATTACGTTCTTCTATACGGCTGGAAAGTTTCCATGAATCACCAAACAGTTGCTCTACCGCCACATCATTACACCACTCCAATTGAAATTTATAGCTAAGAAAATATGACGGATAATTGATCTGATCACAGTTGAGCTTGGGGTTATCAAAAGACGTACTGTCTATGCTTTTAAAAGGCAACGCATTGTTGCCCATTACTCTTTTAGATGTGGTGGCAGTATCTACTTTAAGTTTTTCGGCAATTTGGGCCATGGTATGCCCTTGTCCCTTTAACAGATTGATCTTTTCAATGATCTCCAGCACAGATGAAGGAAAGCAACCAATTCTGGGAGCACGCGCACTTCCTGATTCAGGTTTCTTTATAACCGGCTTTGGCAGAATGTCCAAAGCGATATAATTATTAAGTGTGGCTCTGGAAATGTTCGCCTTTTCAATCACTTGTTTACTTGTTAATAAGTTTGTCATACCCGACCCCAAGATTAGTCATTTGTCCTAATATGGACAGTCTAAGTGTGTAAATGTAAATGTCAATCTACACGGTTGGACAGTCTAATAATGCAGGCTGGAAGCATTTCAAATTAGACATATAAGTAATGGTAACTATGTGCCAGTGAATTGAGATATTGTTGCCCACGATCCCTTCTGGATCCTAGTATGGATAACTTATTTTATACCCACACTACCATGTGTCCAGACGCCATAAAAAAGATCTAATGTGCATAACCATATGGACAGTCTAACTATCTGTATAATTCTTGGGGGGGTAAGGTCTTCTTTAGTGCATTAAAAAACAACCATGGGTTGTATAGCTAGATTGCTCGAGCCAGCTGAATCCCCAGCCAGGTAAGAACAAGACAGATCACGACCTGCCCCATGACGTTGGCGGCAGCCATGCCGAGAGCGCCCTCCTGTAGCAGGCGGATCGACTCCAGCGAATAGGTGGAGAAGGTGGTAAACGCGCCCAGTAGCCCCACTGTCAGTGCCAGACGAATCAGCTCGCTGGCGGTTGAGCGCTCAATGAGCCAGACAAAGAGGAATCCCAGGAGAAAACTTCCCAGAGCATTGACGGCAAAGGTTCCCCACGGAAAGGCGGTTCCGGTCCATCTTTGAACCGCACCGGCCATAAGCCAGCGCATTACCGCACCCGCTGCACCACCGATTGCCACTGCTGTGAGTTGCTGAACCATTACGACTTGCCACCCCTCTTTTTTAACTCATCCCTGCGAGCCTTGAGCCACTGAATCCTCTCTCCCAGCGTCTTCTCAAAGCCTCGTGAGGTGGGATGATAGAGAGAAACCGTATCCATCTCATCAGGGAAATGCGATTGGGCCACCACAGCATCACCGGAGTCATGCGCATACTGGTAGCCCTGTCCATGCCCCAGCTCTTTCATCAGCCTGGTCGGTGCATTCTTAAGGTGTGTGGGAACATCCAGATGCTGACTCTCTTTAGCGAGCCTTCTGGCCCTCTTCTCCGCCATGTAGGCGGCATTGCTCTTCGGTGCCAGTGCGAGGTATATCACAGCTTCAAACAGCCCCTGCTCCCCTTCCGGAGACCCCAGAATCCGGTACATCTGCTGTGCATCAAGTGCCAGTGTCAGAGCCTTCGGGTCAGCCAGCCCGATATCTTCAGTTGCCATTCTTATTATCCGACGTGCCAGATAGAGGGGTTCCTCACCGGCCTCCAGCATTCTTGCCAGCCAGTAACAGGCCGCATCAGCATCAGAGTCGCGTACGGACTTGTGCAGTGCCGAGATAAAATCGTAATGGCCATCGCCGTCCCGGTCGTACTGCCCCTGCCTGCGCGTCCATTGCAGGGCTACACCCTCTTCTTCCCACAGGGCTGAACCATCCGCCTCAAACAGACTCTGCAGGGCATTGAGTGCATAACGTGCATCGCCATCACAGGCCTTTGCCAGCCAGTCGATTGCAGCATCAGTGACGCCGAATGATCCGGACTGCTCACGAAGCAATACAATCCCACGCTCCACAATCTGCCGGATCGCTTCTCTGTCGAGTGGTTTCAGAACAATCACCCGGCAGCGGGAGAGCAGTGCATTATTCAGCGAGAAAGACGGATTTTCAGTCGTAGCCCCGACCAGAATCAGCGTGCCATCTTCAACATAGGGAAGTAGCACATCCTGCTGCGCCTTGTTGAAACGGTGAATCTCGTCCAGAAAAAGCAGGTAACTGCGCCCCTCAGATTTTGCCCGTTCCACAATCGCCTGCACCTCTCTCTTGCCGGCAGATACGGCAGACAACTGCTCAAACGGCATCTTTGCAGATTCAGCCATGATCCTTGCCAGAGTGGTTTTTCCTACGCCCGGAGGACCCCAGAATACGGCAGAGACTGCCCTGCCCTCGTTAAGCGTTGAACTGAACCATGAATCCGGACTGGTCAACGCATCCTGCCCTGCAACATCAGCAAGCGTTTTCGGCCTCAGGCGATAGGCCAGAGGTGCAGAGGCGGCAGAACGCTCTGCCACATCAAACAGGCCGGGAACAGGCAGAATCAGAACCCCTTGGAGACGGAGAGTGCTAACGAATAACGCTGATCACGATAGGTTCCCGCAAAAGGCCCCGTAACGGTTCTTTTCGGATAGAAGGTGTAGGAGAGAGCCAGATCGGCATGGAAGCCGAACGCGTCACCACCGGCACCCAGACTGGCTTTATGACCGGTCTGGTCAGCAACTACAGGATTAAACCCGGTGCTGCCGGCTGCTTCCTGATCATAGGCATAACCAAAACGAAACTGAGCATTCTCTCTCCAGAACCAGGTTGCACCGGCCATCAGTGTTAATGAATCATTCATATTAAGCAGATGACTCTGCAACACTGTCGTGCCAGCCATTACGTTCAAGTCCTTAAGCCTTGACCACCTGCTCCACTCAGCATCCAGCTCAAGTCGAACCGCATCTGCAATATCATGGGCAACACCCAGTGTAAATTCATCCGGAAGTTTCAGATTAAGGGTCTGGGAAAGACCATTTGAAAACTTGATGCTGCTGCCTAACCTGGCCATCGCTCCAACCGACCATGTAGGAGCCGGTTTCCACTTCATCGAGACATGGCCTCCGAGACCGGTTTTATCTTTGGCACTGAAGCTCTGTCCGGGCAGGGTTATATCAGCGGAACTCAGATACCAGTCAAGACCACCGGCAACCGCTAATGAGCTGTTCACAGCATAGATAGCATCCAGAGTAAAGCGGTCGAGCCTCAGTTTGGAAGTGCCTGCAGAGGCAGGAAAGGCCAATGCCCAGTCATTGTCCAGTTCATAAGGGGTATTGTAACCCAGCGCAACGCCGACAGCTCCGTCATGCGGCATCCATGAAGCATAAAAATGGCCCGGATTACCCGCACTGCCGCGGTTTGGGGCGACAGCCGAATTCAGCTTTACGGAGCTGTTTCGATACTGTGCCTCTACCCCAAGCATTGCCTGGATACCATCCTGCCATGCGATGCCCGCCGGGTTGTAGGCTGCAGCGGAAACATCATCCGCACTGGCTACGACTGCGTTGGCCACACCAAGGGCGGATGCCGACATGTTCGGGTTGGAAAAGCCTCCTGCATGGGCTGCTGTCATGCCTATACAGCACGCAATTGCCGTAAAAAAACCTTTCATTCCGGATCCTTTCATTCCAAACCGTTCCGTAGCTAGTCGATTCATATTCATCCTCATATTATTACTTAGTTACTATCGGTTGATTCAGGCTGCAAATCCACCATATTGATTACATCCACACCATCGGGTGGAACGAAACTGAAATAGTCATCCGGCCGGCGCTTTTTTTCAATGTTAATAAACAGAATCCTGTTTCGGTTCCCGAGCACATCTTCACTCTCAAGCCAGCGAAGTTCGCCATCCTTTGTCAGAGCGAGTTCAAGCTGCTGATTATGGTAAACAGTGATTCTGTATGACGTCTCATCACTATTGAGCCTTTCAAAACTAAGAAGTTCAACATCTTTGCGGCTTACACGGCCATCCAGCAGCTTCATAACAACAGGGTCAACCGCATCCAGACTCTGCAATCGCTCAGCCTGCATCAGATCCGCTTCATAGTGCCAGACTCCGTGGCCATCACTGATGTAGAGCTGGTCATATGGCACCAGGTACTGCCAGTGAAAACGGCCGGGACGGCTGATCGAGAGCCTCCCGGAATAACGCTGCTCTGCACCATCTGCAAAATAGACAATCTGTAAAAATTCGCACGCGATGTCAGAAGTTTCAGCCAATTGATTGAGTGCCTTATCAAGCTGTTCGGGAATCGCCTTCCCGGTAACGGCCTCAGCCACAGCGACAGAGGCTGCCAGTGAGCAGAGCATTAGAACGCCAACTGCCTTTATCGTGGAGAGAAACCTCACTCGATGATACCGCCACCATCAGCTTCAGAACGGGCAAGTACCTTGCGGATCCCACCTGAACCGGGTGATGTAACCAGCCCATCCTGCTCCATCTGTTCAACAATCCGGCTGGCACGGTTGTAACCGATTCGCAGATAACGCTGAACCATAGAGACCGAGCACTGCCCCTTCTCGATGACCAGTTCGGCTGCCTCATCATACTTACTGTCTTTCTCTTCATCACTGCCCTGAAGTTGCTCATCAGGATTTTTTACTTCAAAAACCTCATGCCTGTATTCCGGCTCACCCTGTTCTTTCAGATGCTCCACCAGGCCAATAACGTCTCCATCCGAGACATAGGCACCATGTATACGGATAAGATCACGCCCGCCACTCATGAACAGTGCATCACCCTGCCCCAGTAACTGCTCCGCTCCCATCTGATCAAGTATGGTCCTGGAGTCAATCTTTGAAGATACCTGGAAGGAGAGGCGGCTTGGAAGGTTGGCCTTGATCAACCCGGTAATCACATCAACACTTGGTCGCTGAGTCGCCAGAATCAGGTGCAGCCCGGCAGCACGTGCTTTCTGGGCGATTCTGCAGATTGCCTGCTCCACCTCTTTGCCGGCGACCATCATCAGGTCAGCCAGCTCATCAATCACAATCACAATATAAGGCAGGCGTTCCAACTCACCGTTTTCAGAAGCATCAGCAGCCTTGTTATAACCCTCAAGATTCCTTACCCTGGCCTCACTCATCAGATGGTAGCGGCGCTCCATCTCATACACCGCCCATGCCAGCGCCTTGGCTGCTTTATGCGGACTGGTCACTACAGGAACCAGCAGATGGGGAATGTCATCATACATGGAGAGCTCGAGCATCTTTGGATCAACCATAATCAGGCGCAGATCCTGGGGTGAGTAAGTCATCAGCATCGAACAGATCATGGTGTTGATTGAGACTGATTTGCCGGAGCCGGTTGTACCTGCAACCAGCAGATGCGGCATCTTTGCAAGATCGACAACTACGGCCTGACCTGCAATATCAACACCCAGTGCCAGTGGCAGTTTTTTCTTCCTGTCGGAAAAAGCCCTGCTTGCCAGAATATCATGCATCAGCACCATTTCACGTTCCTGATTGGGTATCTCGATGCCGATAACATTTTTTCCCGGAATGTTTCCAGCCACGCGAACACTGACTGCCGACATTGATCTGGCCAGATCATCCTGAAGCGCAACAATCCGGCCAGCCTTGGTGCCGGGTGCAGGTTCAAACTCGAACTGAACAACAACCGGGCCGGGCTGAACTGCTACCACCTGGCCTTCCACACGATAGTCGAGCAGTTTTTTCTCCAGCATTCTGGCCATCGCCTGAAGAGTCTCTGCGCTATAGGCATGTCCATCTTCACGTTTCGCCGTAAACAGAGAGAGGCCCGGGAGCCGGAACCCTGACTTCGGTGGTGTGCCAAGAGAGAGTTCCCGCTGTTGCTGCTCTCTGGCCTTTCTGGAGACATTCACCTTGGCAGGCTGCATCACTTCCGGTTCAGACTCGGCAATATGTACAGGGCGTGAAGCCTTCGTTTCAAGTCGCCTCTCACGTCCCTCGATACGATCCCGTCGAATGTCAATTTTGCCCCGCCAGCGGCCTATCAGAGCGTATGCAATACCCATAGACCATTTGATTCCAACACCTGCCCGCTGAAACAGAGCAAGCATGGAAATATGAGAGGCTGCAATAAAGCTGCTCAACACCACTGCACCCAGCACCAGGTCACGCCCGATGGCGTGCAGGGTTGACAGCAGACCTTCTGAGAGCAGGGCTCCGAGCGCACCGCCAGCTCCTGCCGGCAGCGCCATCAGACCAACCTGTGAGAGAATGTCAGCATGTGCAGCCATGAGGCCTGCGCAACCCAAAAGACAGGGGAGCCAGAACAGTGTGGTCCAGCCGCCTGCAAAGGGGTGAAGGCCAAAGGCAATACGAACCACCAGGGCCACACCAAGCAGTATGGCGATCCAGCTTGCGTAACCGAACAGCTGGTAGAAAAAATCGGCAATATAAGCGCCAACAATTCCTGCCTGGTTCATCGCCGCCACAGAAGTCTCATGATTAAATGAAGGGTCCTGTGGATTAAAGCTGTAGAGTGAGAGGGCTATGACCAGCACCAGCATCAACAGGAGAAGGGCCAGAGCTTCCCGAAGAATTGAGTGTATATTCATGCCACCTACACCTCAATCACAACAGGAAGAACCATAGGGCGGCGGCCGATTTTCTTCTTGCACCAGCGTCTTAACCAGACACGAACCTCTTCTTTCGCCTCTTCAATATCTGCAAGCATCTCCTGATCCATGCCATCAAGATGACGGTGTAGATCTTTTGCAGCCTCGGACAGAATTCCCACGCTCACCTCCTGATGAAGAAATCCACGCGCCACAAGTTCCGGCTCACTGATCAGCCTGCCCTCATGCTCACTGATTAGAACAGTCACGGATATCATACCCTCATCAGCCAGAGTCCGGCGATCACGAAGTACAAGATCATCCACCTCATCACGGCCTGTACCATCCACAAACACCGCACCGGCATGGAAACTCTGACCCGAAGAAATCCCCTCTGAATCAATAATTACTTCCTGCCCGTTTTCAGCAATAATGGTGTTTTTGTATGGTATACCTGTAGAAACTCCAAGATCCTGATGTTCAATCAGATTACGGTATTCGCCGTGCACAGGATAAAGATACCTGGGGCGCGTCAGCTGCATCATCGTTTTCAGCTCATGCGCCTGCGCGTGGCCTGAGACATGAAGCATGGCATTGCCTGAATGAAGCACCCGTGCACCACGCCGGTAGATATGATTATAAAGCCCCGCAATCACACGTTCATTACCCGGAATATTGGATGAAGAGAAGATCACCAGATCACCGACCCCCAGGCTAATCCCTCTGAAACGGTCTTGGGCAATACGTGCAAGCGCCGCACGCCACTCGCCCTGCGAACCTGTTGCAATAATAAGCAGCTCACGGTCCGCAATATCACCACACTGCTTGATATCCACCAGTGTTCCTGCAGGAATGGACAGGCGATCCAGATCACGGGTGATATTGACATTTTTTTCCAGACTTCGGCCTGCAAGGGCTACTTTTCGACCACAGGCAACGGCTGCATCAATAATCTGCTGAATACGGAACATGTTAGACGAGAAAGTGGTCACCACCACTTTACCTCTGCATTGCGATATCCCCTGCTTCAGGGCCGGTCCGACACTTCTTTCACTCGGATTGCTGCCACCTCTCGTGGCATTGGTAGAATCAGACGCAAGCAGCAGAACACCTTTATCTCCCAACTGAGAGAATCGATGCAGTGCTGTTGGGCGCCCATCAATCGGGGCTGCATCAAATTTAAAATCTCCGGTGTGAATGATGGCGCCCAGTGGTGTATGAATCACAATCGATGCAGCATCCATAATCGAATGTGTCACCGGAACCGCCTCTACCTTAAACGGCCCTACTTCAATCGTGCCCTCTTCAGGCAAGGCCCTCAGGTCACCCTTGTACTGTCGCTCTTCAAGCTTGCCGGCCACAAGCGCCAGCGTGACCGGTGTGCCGTATACCGGCAGGCCCAGTTGCGGCAGCAAAAACGGCAGAGCACCAATATGATCCTCATGCCCGTGTGTCAGAAGAATGGCGTGAAGGTTCAAATGTAACTCTTCAAGCGCAGAGATGTCAGGAATTACAAGATCAATACCATGCTGTCCCGGACTCGGGAACCCCATGCCGCAATCGACCATGACAGCATCACTGCCCATCGCATAGACCATCAGGTTTTTACCGAATTCTCCTACCCCGCCAAACGGGTAGCAGCGGATGGAAACATCACCCATCATGCCGCTCCGCGACTCCCGGGCTTGATCGCCGGCGTCCCTTCACGACAGAGAGGACAGTCATCAGCCGCAAAAGTCTCCACACTCAACGAGATCGCTGTTTCGTGCGGTACATCAAAACGACCTTCGCTATCCGGTGCACGATCCACGACTGCCAGCACCCTGACAGGATTACCACCATGTTCACGAACCACCGCCATACATTCACAAACGGAACCACCAGTGGTAATGACATCTTCCACAACCAGAACAGGGGCACCTTCAGGGATAGAGAACCCACGGCGAAGTTGCATCTTCCCCTCTTTGCGCTCGGTAAAGATGAATGGCTTGCCCAGCAGGCGTGCCACCTCCTGCCCGATAACCAGCCCGCCAATGGCTGGAGAGACCACCATATCATAATCATCTGCATTAACTTTACTGATCAGCTCGGTAGCCAGAGCGGTTGCATTACTGATATCCATCAACACCAGAGCTGACTGCAGATAGCGTGATGAGTGGCGGCCTGACGAGAGAATGAAGTGCCCGTTAAGCAGCGCACCCGCATCTTCATACATGGCCAGAATTTCCTGTTCATTCATGGATCATTTCCTTTTTTATAACAACAAGATGATAACTATATTTAAAACTCGCGGGAGTGTAACAGTTTCCCCCCTCAGGCTAAACCTTCCACTAAACCCTGCAGCTGTTGCTATAGTGACGGTATGAGCAGAAAAAACAGCCCTGAAATAGAGGCTATCCTTTTTGATCTGGATGGCGTCCTCTATATTGGCAACAATGCCATCGCCGGCGCAGCCAAAACTGTCAACACTCTGCAGCAATCCGGGTATCGTATTGCAGGCATCACCAACACAACTACCCAGCCCCGGCGGATTATCGCCGACAAGCTTGCGGGCATGGAGATATCCATCCCGGCATCGGCTATCTATACCCCTGCAGCGCTTGCCAACAGGGTTATTGGTGACAAAAAAGCAGCACTCTTTGTCCGGGATTCCCTGCAGGAGGAGTTTGAAGGCATTCAGCAGAACCCGACCCGCCCCGATTACATTGTCATGGGTGATATCGGCGGTGAGGGTTACCCCCCGGAAACATTGCGTACGATTTTTGGTATGGTAATGGAAGGGGCTCAGGTTCTGGCTCTGCACAAAAACCGTTTCTGGCAGAAACCGGATGGCCTGCATCTCGATCTGGGCGTTTTTGTTGCCGCCATCGAATATGCCACCGGCAAGGATGCGGTTGTGCTCGGAAAGCCCGCAACAGAGTTTTTTCACGGAATCTGCAGAGAGCTGCATGTGAAGCCGGAGCACACCCTGATGATTGGTGATGATATCGAGTCGGATATTGGCGGTGCCAGACGTGCCGGTCTGAGGACGGTGCTGGTTCAGACAGGAAAACACAGGGAGGCCTTCGTGAAACAGACAGGAATCAGGGCGGATATTGTGATTCCATCAGTTGCCGACCTGACCGATGCACTCTCTCTGCTCTGAAAATCAAAATTAAACCGCTTTCGTGGCCGTTCATTTAATTGCCCTGCTACTTCATCCGGCCTTGAGCTGGTCTGTAAATCACCGGTCGTTTGGCGTTAATTTCAACAGTTGCCCGTTCATTCGATCAACACAGGCACGGCCTTCAGTAATGGCTTCATCGCCCATGTCATAATCCATCAGACCAACATGGCTGAGCCTGGGTTCCAAAATAATATCAGGCGGCTCCTCGGCTAAACGGCTGCGGGTGATGCGATCCTGCATAATGTTCAGTGACCCGGCCATCACCTCAAACAATCCCGGCGCATCATGGTTTTCACCAAACAACTGAGCCAGCAGAATATCCCTGCGTTCATTCAAGCTGCTCTTCAGTTGTTCTGACACTCTCTCCCAAAGTGACGTGCCATTCTCCATATGATTGCCCTCTTTCATCACTCTGTCGCGGTTACTACGCCCATGCTTCCCGACGATATCTCCGTTCAGGTTAACGGCAATGACCACCTCGGCACCCATTGCACGGCACAACGATACCGGCACGGGATCAACCAGCCCCCCGTCAACGAGCCACTGGCCATCTCGTTTGACCGGTGTAAACAGGCCGGGAAGAGAAATTGACGCACGGATAGCTTCTAACAGGGGTCCGTCTCGCAACCACACCTCACGCCCTGTCTCCAGTTCAGTTGCAACAGCGGCAAACGGAATCGGAAGTGAGTCAATACGGACCCCTTCCATATGAGTACGGGCAAAATCAAACAGTTTTTCACCCTGGATAACCCCGCCGCCCACCACAGACAGATCCAGAAAACTGATGATCTCCTTCCATGTAAGCGAACAGACCCAGCGTTCCAGTTCATTGAGTTGGTTATTGGCATAGGCTGCACCGACCAGAGCACCTATAGAGCTGCCAGCCACAATGCCGGGCTTAATTCCCATCTCCGCCAGGGCCTTGAGAACTCCGATATGCGACCAGCCACGCGCAGAGCCACTACCCAGAGCAATCCCGATTCGGGCATCGGCATCCGGCAGCAACTGTTTTAAATTTTCTGCCGTTGGCGTCATCCTGAACTCCTCACTTCCGGCAAAAGCGCCGGGCTTTCAACAATCCTGGTAGAAAAACGGATAGAATAATCTGCACAAATTCTTTTCTAAAAGTGTATCAACCGAAGTACGTTGCCCTCAGTTCGAACCATCCCTGCATCAGGGATAAATCGTTGCAACAGAATCCTGATCCGCCTCTCTTCAGCCGAATGGCCCGGATAGAGTTGTTGGGTTGCATGAATGAAATCAACGAGTTGATCAACTCTCTTAATCTCATCAACAGAGGAACCCTGTGAGGCCCAGACAAGCAACTTCCTGTCACGGTCGCTCAGACGAATACGGTTACTGCATAACAGCATAAGCACACCTCCACTTCATATGGCTAACGCCATGTGCGTTGTTCGATTCACGCTCTGTCTGTCAGGTAATATAGCAGAATATTAAAAATGAGGCTGCATAGCAGCTTTTCATCAGAGGCTTTCAAGCACCCCAGTCAGCATAGCGACTGCACTGGACACCGTCTGACGCTGAACAGCTGCACGGTTTCCGGAAAACTGGTGGCAAGTGGTCAGTGGTTCTCCAACGCCACCTGCAACGGCAAACCAGACCGTACCGACCGGTTTTTCATCACTCCCGCCGTCCGGCCCTGCAATACCGCTGACCGCAACACAGATAGCATGTTCTGACGCGCCACCCATGGCCATGGCCAGGGCCACCTCGCGGCTGACCGCACCATATTTATCAATCAAAGAAGCAGCAACGTTCAGCTCTTCGCATTTGGCCTCATTGCTATAGGTGACCCAGCCACGATCCAGAACATCCGATGCGCCGGGAACAGAAGCTATCTCGGCTGCAATCGCGCCGGCACTGCATGATTCGGCTGTGCGCAGCTTCAGGCCTCTCTCCCTGCACAGTTGGAGTAAATTTTCAGTTTGCACCGTCATTACGCTATCCCCGCTGTATACATGGCAATCACAGCAACCGCTCCACCCATCACACCGGCCAAAAGATCATCAGCCATAATTGCCCACCACGGCGGGCCCATATGCTCAAGCTGGCGAATAGGGAAAGGCTTGAAAATATCAAAGAACCTGAATGCCAGAAAAGCAGCCAGCAACGCAGCAAGTGACAGGCCATAGAAGCCCGCAATGATTGCAAGCGCAACCCATTGGCCTGCCCACTCATCAATAACAATCCAGCCGGGGTCATCCGACTCCAGTGTTGGCAGAACCAGCGCCGAGACAAAACAGCCCAGAGCAAGAATAACAAGTGAGGCAATTGCCAGACCCTGAATGCCTGCATACTCAATCAGCAGCCATGCTGGTGGCAGTGAAGCCATGCTCCCCCATGTTCCCGGCGCTCCGGGCAACCGGCCGCTACCAAAACCTGCTGCAACAAAACGTGCTGCAGTAAAACGGATAGTGCTAGGCAAAGTGGTCATATCCTGATGGCAACGCTTCAAGCGCCGTCCCATTTAGCTGAATGTCTACACTGCTGCCGCTCCTGCAGACACCTATCTGCGTTGCAAAGGAGTGCAGCCAGCCCATGCCTTCATGCGCAGTAAAGAGAAGTGCGTAATCCTCTCCCCCGGAAACTGCGGCACGAACAGCACTCTCCTCCCCCACTTTATGACAGAGGAGATCCCAGCCCGGGAGATTTGACAGTTCCAGTGTCATACCGACGTTCGAGGCAAGAGCCACGTGAGAGGCATCCTGCAGCAGGCCGTCGCTGACATCGATACAGCAGCGAACCCCAAGCTCCCGCAGGCGAACCCCCTGCTCCAGCTTCGGTTTAACCTCTTCAAAATAACGTTTGAAATAACCCTCTTCCATTCCGGCCATCCACTGCTTCAGTCCCAGCGATGAGAATCCAGCCCTGCCGATAATCCAGACACCGTCCCCCTCTTTTGCCTGGTTTCGGCACATTGCCTTGCCAACAGGAACCATGCCACCCACGGTTATCGCCAGTGCATTCACAGGAGAGTAGGCAACATCTCCACCGGAAAGCTCTACCGAATAGCGTGCCAGGGCTGCATTCACACCCTTTCCAAGCTCAACAAGATCATCCGGTGAACCCGACATAACGCAGACCCATGCCCAACACGCCTGGGCCCCCATAGCTGCAAGATCGGAGAGCGCGGCACAGGTTGCCCTGTCGGCAGCTGACTGAAGCGGAAACCCGTCCGGCCAGTGGACATCACAGACCGATGCATCGGTGCTAATCACCAGCTCCATACCATCAGGAACGGCATGCACGGATGCATCATCACCATTGACTACTGATGTGGTTGGGTGGGTTTCGGGAGAACCATCCTGAAAGGCCTTCCGAATCAGTTCAAACTCCCCTAAATCCCCGCTGTTCATGGTTGCGAACTACAGCTCGGCAATGGCAAAGGCCATCGCCACGCCATCGTCGTCGGTCAGAGAGATGTGTACGGCTGAAATTCCGGCAAATTTTGCCACCCGTGCCGCACCGCCATGCAGTACGACTTCAGGCTTCCCTGAATCCTGATGAATCGTTTCAATATCCTTGAGCATCACACCATCTCTAAAACCGGTTCCAAGCGATTTGGAAACGGCCTCCTTGGCAGCAAAAAGCATGGCCAGCCGGCGTGCAGTGTTGCCCTTGCTCAGGGCCTGTTGATGTTCGGCATCGGTATAGACTCGCTGGATAAAACGATCTCCAAAGCGATCGACAGAGCTCTCAATCCGTTCAATCGCAATACGATCCGTACCAACACCAAAGATACTCATCTGCGTTGCATCACCGCTCTGAAATCAGCTACAGCCTGCGCAAGCCCTTTAAACACTGCATCCGCCACGATGGCATGCCCGATATTGAGCTCTTCAATCTCCGGAATTGCTACGATAGCGGGAGTGTTTTGAACTGTCAGGCCATGCCCGGCATGTACAATTAACCCGAGATCCGCCGCCAGTTTTGCTCCATCAGCAATTACTGCCAGCTCTTCCGCCTGGGCTCTTCCTGTCAGGTTTGCATAGTGCCCTGTATGCAGCTCAACTACCGGCGCACCGATGGCCCTGGAAGCCTTGATCTGCTCTCTTACCGGGTCAATAAACATTGAAACGCGTACACCTGCATCGGTAAGCCTGGCAACAACAGACTTAAGCCGTGGTACATGCGATGCCACATCAAGCCCCCCTTCTGTAGTCAACTCCTCACGCTTCTCCGGAACCAGACAGCAGGCAGTAGGTCTCAAACGTTCACAGATAAGTACCATCTCATTCTCGGCAGCCATCTCCATATTGAGATGCAGCTCCATCGAGGCCAGTGCCTCCATATCAGCATCCTGAATATGACGCCTGTCTTCGCGCAGGTGTGCCGTAATCCCATCAGCTCCAGCGGCTATACATACTGCTGCCGCCTCAACAGGATCCGGATACCGGGTTAATCGCGCCTGACGAAGGGTCGCCACATGGTCAATGTTTACACCTAAATTCATTGC
>JAIPJD010000015.1 GCA_021734365.1 Mariprofundaceae bacterium
AGGAGAGCCTGTCGGGGAAAGACTTGCTGTTCACTTTGATTCCGGACTGGCTTCAATGAATGAAACATCTCAGCAGTCAATAGAGGCCTGGGTTTCAAAACTTGGCACGCCTCTGTCACAAATTCGTTTTGGGTTGCAGGGGGAAGCCGATATCGGGCCGGTTCACTCTGATCTCTACCCTAACAATGCAGCACTTTCACGAGCTCGTGCTGAGGCAGTGGCTGCATGGCTGGTATCCAAAGGGGCGAGAAGAGAGGCTGTTACCATTGAATCGGTTGGTGATACTGATCCGGTTGCGTTGCAGCAAAACCGGGGTGTATCTGTTCAGGCTTATGCCATTGAGTCGGTGAGGCTGCCGGAAGTAATCCGCAGTAAGCCCCGTGACCTCTATCATGTTGATGAAAACAGGGTGTTTAAGGTCATTGATGGTGTTCCCGGCTATAAAATCGGGCCGGGGGATGAACTCTCTATGGTGTTCTGGCAGGGTGGAAAAAGTGAAGAGCATAAGGTGACAGTTCAGGTGGACGGCACGGTCTCTTTACCATATCAGGAGGCCCTGGAAGTTTCCGGTCTGACGCCACGTGAAGTGGATAAATATGTTACAGAACTTCTTTCCCGTTATGAAAAGCGGCCACGTGTAGATGTGCTGGTACTGAAAGCAAGAAGTAAAACTGCCAATATTTTTGGTGAGGTACAGAGCCTGACCCGGCAGCCAACCGGTCCCGGAAGTTATTTCATGTCAGGTAAAGAGAGTCTGGTTGATCTGCTTTCCCGTGCAGGCGGGCCCGGGAAGGATGCAGACCTGTCAAATGTTCAGATTACCCGCGACGGAAAGACGATTACTCTGGACTTGAAACGTGCGATTAAGCAGGGCGACTGGACGGAAAACGCCATTATTGATGATGGTGACACCATTTTCATTCCATCTCTGGCGCAGTCAAAGCACAGGGTCTATGTCCTGGGCGCAGTGAGCAAGCCGGGTGTCGTTGAGTTTAACGGCGACATGACTTTTCTTGATGCTGTGCTGAAGAGTGGCGGTTTGGATAAAGGTGCATCACTGCCTGATATTCGTGTCCTTCGTTCTGATCGTGATGCACCGCAAATCCTTGCCGTTGATTTTAAACGTTTCATGGAGCGAGGTGACCTGACTCAGAACATCGTTCTGCAGGATAATGATGTCCTGATTGTTCCACGACGCTCGATCGCAAACTGGAACCTGTATGTTCAGGATCTGCTGCCTTCAATTCAGCTGATACTTGCACCGGTATCCATTGCCTCTCAATCGCTATCAATAGCGGTTCTGTCGAAGCAGCTATAGCCATGGCAACTGCAAACGCCAGTTATGAGCTAAATCTTGAAGAGTATTGGCAGGTTATCCTTCGCCGAAGATTCATTATTCTGTTCTGTGCAATATCAATGGGAGTCTTCAGCTGGATATTTACATGGCTCAATCAGCCGCCGCCTCTTTATAATTCCAGCGCCTCGGTAAAAATCGAACCGGCCACCAACATGGCAGACACCCTGTTACGTGGTAACAGTTACCGATCATCTGATGATCTGAATACACAGCTTGCTCTTATTCAATCATACGCCCTGATGGAGCGGGTTGCCAAGCGGATGAAGATGATTCCTGCGGAGCTGACTTCTGAAGAGATTCGGGCCAATCCTGATTATGTTGACAGGGTATTAAACCTGAAAGATGAAATCAGTGCCGATCAGGATGGCGATAGCCGGATTGTCAGAATATCCGTGACCTCAACGAGTGCTGAGTTTGCACGTGATCTTGCCCAGACTGTGGCGGATGAATTCAGAATTTTTAATATTGAAGAGAAGAACAAACAGGTCTTTGAGGCGAAGAAGTTTATCCAGCAGCAGTTGATCGTTGTCAGAGAACGCTTGAAAAGGGCCGAGGAGGCTGCCCAGGATTACCGTCAGGCCAACAATCTCTCCCATAGCGGTTCAGATTCCGATGTGATCTCCCGGCTTATTGGTGATATGGAGCAGGAGTACAGACAGTCTGTAGCTCGGATGAATGATCTGGATTTTGCTCTGAAACGGCTGCAGGAGCGTGTTCAAAAAGGTGTCTGGAACCATCAGGCTGTAACAGTTTCAGGCGATGTCAGCGCCTATTTTGATGAACTGAACAAACGTCTGGTAACAATGGCACTGAAGCATACCGAGCTTACTGCCAACTTCACCGATGAACATCCGCAGGTCAAAGAGCTCAGAGAGCAGGCATCCAATATTCTTGAAAGTATGGCTGTTGAACTCGATAAGCAGGTCAGCCTGACGAAACGACGCATGCAGAACCTTCAGGCCAGTATGGATGACACCCAGAAGAAATACCAGGGGCTTCCGGAGCAGGCTCTGGCTTTAAAACGGCTGGAGAGAAGTATTCGTATTAATGAGGAGTTGCACGATCTTCTGGAAAAGAAATATCAGGAGACGTTGATTCAGGAATCGGAAAAGGTTCAGGAGGTCTCTCTTGTTCGGCCTGCCATGCTCTCGCATGCCCGGGTAAACCCCGTTCGCACTGCACAGACTGCAATAGCCGGATTTATTCTGGGGCTGGTTATGGGCCTGATTATTGCACTTATTCTGGAGACGATGGATACCTCGGTCGGAACCATTGAAGAGGTTGAGGCCTTCCTTGAGGTTCCTGTGATCGGGTTTGTGCCGCATATTACTCATAATGAGGCGGTGGAACTCTTTTCCGGTGTGGAGGGGCTGGCGATTAGCGGCCATGGGCTTGAACGGCAAATGCGCCTGATTAGCCACTTCTCTCCCCCTTCGACCATCTCAGAGGCATATCGCAGCCTGCGTACAAACCTTCTTTTTTCACAGGGTGGAGATCACCGTGTCATTCTGGTCTCCAGCGCAACGGTTAAAGAGGGTAAAAGTACGATTGCAGCAAATCTGGCCGTTGTAGTGGCCCAACAGGGAGCGCGTGTTCTGCTCATTGATGGAGACATGCGAAAACCAATGCAGCACCATACATTTGGTTTAGCGCGTGCTCCGGGGTTGAGTGAATGTCTGCTGGGCCAGACGGGCTGGCGGGATGCAGTAAAGCGTTTTTCCGATGTTATGCTGGGCGACATGGGTATTGATCAGGCACTTTTCACACCGGGACTGGATCAACTTGACATCCTCTCCTGCGGACGTGACACCGCAAATCCTCCAGACCTTCTTTCCGATCCGGCAATAGACAAAATACTGGCCGAAGTCAGGGAAGAGTACGACATGGTGATTATTGACATGCCGCCTCTGCTGCATACCACCGATGCAATCATCGTCGCCTCAAAAGTAGATGGCATACTTCTGGTTTACCATATTGGCTCCGTTGTGCGCGGTGCATTAAAACGTGTCAAAAGTACGATTGAAGGTGTTGGCGGTAAGGTGCTGGGCGTTGTGCTTAACGGTGTGCGTGGCGATCTCTCTCCCGATTACTCAACATATAAAATGGATCGCTATTATGCCTACAGTTATGGCAAGGATGAGAAGGTACGACCGGGCTGGGCTGTTCAGTTAAAGCGGCAGCTCAAAGATACTCTCGGTCAGGGGCTGGCTATGATACGCAGCATGTTGAAAAAATAGGGCCATGCAGAAAGATCTGGACAGGCTGTTAAGGCGAAAGCGACGGATGCGGCGTCTGTTCGGTGTGCTGGGATTAACGGTTGCTGTTGCGCTGCTTATTGCCGGTGTGCACTCATGTCGGACTCAGTTTCAGGAGCCTTATAACAAGGATTACCGTCCTCTGGACAGTGAACCACAGAAAGTGATGGAGCCATAACGCTGATTATTCGGACCATTCGGGTGCCTTTTCCTCCCGCCGTACTGTTTACATCCCTGTTGGTATTGATGTTGTTGTATGCGGCTTCACTGCTTGTGCCGGAGATGCTTCAGGGCCCACTGCTGATATGTGGTGCAGCGATGATTATTGTTATCGCATTTACCAGTGTTGAGCTGACACTTTACATGCTTATCTTCTCAACACTGCTTTCACCGGAATTAACCTTCGGCGGTGGCGGTGTTGCAGAGGTCGTAGCAGGGCGGGTCAGTACAACAGCATCGCGAGGCATAACACTTAGACTCGATGATCTGCTTCTCACACTTGTCTGTCTGACATGGCTTTTTCGCATGGCCATTCATAAAGAGCTGGGGTCAGTCCGGGAGACGCCCATAAACCAGGCGGTAGGGTGGTATTGGCTGGCCACTTTTTTTGCCACACTGATCGGATTTTACAGTGGCGACGTGGGTGTGTACGGGTTCTTTTTCGTATTAAAATACCTTGAATATTTTTTACTCTTCTACATGGTGATGAATCACCTCCACGACCATGAGACCATTAAACGTTTTTTGATGGTGATGCTCTTTACCTGCTTCATCGCAAGTCTTGCAGGAATCAGCCAGATTCCTTCGGGAGCGAGGGTCTCTGCGCCATTTGAAGGCCTGGATGGAGAGCCCAATACTTTTGGCGGCTACCTCATGCTGATGTTCTCATTAGTGCTGGGGATGATGCTCTATACCCCCAGAGGAAAACGCAGAACCATGCTGGTGGCCCTGCTGGGGATTATTCTCGTGCCATTTGTTTTTACAGAGTCACGAAGCTCATATCTCTCGTTTGTTGTTGCTATGGCGCTGTTTATTGTTTTTTCCAAAAAGAAACGGCTTCTGCTTGTGGGTGCTCTTGTCGGCCTCTCTCTGGCTCCTGTGGTGATCCCGCAGAACGTTATTGATCGCGTGATGTTCACCTTTACTCAGAGCGAACAGGAGGGGCAGATTAATGTGGGGGTTGTCAAGATTGATACCTCAACATCTGCGAGGCTGGAATCGTGGAAAAATGTTCTTACAAAAAAGTATCCACAGAACCCGTTTTTGGGTGTGGGTGTTACCGGGGGTGGTTTCCTGGACGCACAATACCCCCGTGTACTGCTTGAAACCGGGATGATAGGGCTTATTCTTTTCCTCTGGCTGTTACGCAGGATATGGGTGCTGTTGAGGCGCTGTTATGCTGATATTGAAGATCAGCTTCTGAAAGGCGCGGCACTGGGAGCAGTGTGTGGTTATGGCGGCCTGCTTGTGCATGCAATCGGAGCCAATAGTTTTATTATTGTACGGATCATGGAGCCATTCATGATTATTATCGGCCTGTTGTTTGCAACACTGTTAACCGAGGCAGAGATGAAGGCCGAGGCTGAAAACAGTCTGCCTGCAGATGATGAAGGCTTGCAAAGTCAACCCGGTAGATGAGGATAACCTCTTCATGAAACCGACCCTGCTTTTTTCCCGTTTCCTGCTGCTGCTCATAGCTCTGTCAGTTCTGCAGACGCCTGCATGGGCAAAGTCACCTCAGATCAATGATGTACGACTCTGGACAGCTCCGGATCATTCACGTCTTGTCTTTGACCTGAACAGAACCATTGAGTACAGGATTTTTCGCTTGCATAAGCCGGAGCGGGTCGTTCTTGACCTGTACGGGGTGAAGCTTCGGACTACCCATCTGAAAAAGCTGGTCAGTTCAGACCCTGTGATTAAAGCCATTCGACACGGTAAACCTGAGGATGGGGTGTTGCGTATTGTTCTGGATGTAGAGGAGGCGGTGAAGCCGCGTTCATTTTTGTTAAAGCCGATGCATGGCAAACCGCATCGCCTGGTTGTGGATCTGATGCGTTCAGGTAGTGATGTTGCTGAAGAGAGGGTTGTTACTGCGGATCAGATGCGTTCAAAGAAAGAGATCGTGATCGCGATTGATGCCGGTCACGGTGGAGAAGACCCCGGAGCCATTGGAAAGTCGGGCTTACAGGAAAAGGTTGTGACGCTTGCAGTTGCAAAGGAGCTGGCGAAGACAATTAATGCCAGAAAAGGGATGCGGGCGGTACTGATACGGGAAGGTGACTATTTTGTACCTTTGAAAAAGCGGGTTCTTCTGGCCAGGCGCTCCAGAGCCGATCTTATGATCAGCATTCATGCTGATGCCGTAAGAAACCGGGGCGTGAAAGGAGCCAGTGTCTATACGCTTTCAGAGCGTGGTGCCACGCCGGACAAAGTGGCAAAGGCACTGGCTGCCAGAGAGAATGCCGCTGACGCAGTGGGTGGTTTTGTCTCCAGTGAAATAGACGACCCGATGGTCAATATGATTCTTGGAGACATGGCCAAACGGGATAGTCTGAACAGTGCTTATCTACTGGCTGAAACCATCATTAAGGATTTTGGCGAAGTCGGGCCCGTGAAATATGATGTACCAAAGCGAGCCCGGTTTGCAGTGCTCGGAGCTCTGGAGATGCCGAGTGTGCTGGTAGAGCTCGACTTTATTTCCAATCCCAGCCGTGAACGAATGTTGCGCTCAAGCACGCATCAGAAAAGGATGGCCAGGGCGCTGCTCAACGCAAGCCTCACTTTTCTTAAGCGACAGGGCCATTTGAAACAGACGGCGGTTAATATGCTTCAACATCAATATTCAAGTGCTCATCAGGTTGACGGGTTGAAGTGTCTGAACCATTCGGAGCGGCTGGTTATTTCATATTCTGCAGGGGAGAGGCAGAGAGAGCTTCTGCCTCTGATTTAGACACATGGTTCCTCTTTACAAGCGGCTGCTGCAATTTTTAAAGCCCTATCGCGGGCGCCTTTTTATTGCCATGTTCTGCATGGTGATACTTGCAGCATGTACAGCTGGCCTGGCATGGGTTCTGCAACCTGCACTGGATCATGCCCTGAGTGGAAATCATGAGTATATTTATCTCATTCCGCTTGCCGTGATTGTCATCTATGTGGTCAAGGGCGCTGCATACTTCGGGCAGGGCTACATGATGGGGTATATCGGACAGCGTGTAATCTATGATCTTCGCAACCTGATTTACCGGCGGCTGACTGAGCAGTCGCTGGGCTTTTTTGTGCATCGTAAAACCGGCGAGTTACTGGCACGTATCAGTTATGATGTCTCTCTGGTACAGGCGGCAGTCAGCACTTCAGTCACGGCGTTAATGCGGGACTCTGTCAGCATTGTTTTTCTACTGGCTGTGGTACTTTATCAGGACTGGCTACTGGCCCTGATAGCGGTGCTCGTTTTTCCTGCAGTGGTTTATCCGATTATCCGTTTCGGCAGAAAGATGCGCAGCGCCAGCTTTGATGGGCAGGTCTCAATGGGACAGCTTTCCAGTCTGGTAGAGGAGACAGTAAGTGGCATCCGTGTTGTGAAAGCCTTTGGAATGGAAGCATATGAATACAAGCGCTTCACTGCTTTGACAGGCGACTTTCTCAAACACCAGCTGCGTGTATTCAGGGTTCATGCACTCTCGTTTCCAATTATGGAGTTGCTGGCCGGTTTTGGAATTGCCGGAGTTCTCTTTTATGGAGGGCTGCGCGTGGCATCCGGTGAGACCACAGCAGGAACGCTGATGTCTTTTCTTGCCGCACTGATTATGCTGTATGAGCCGGTCAAACGCCTGTCACGGGCAAACAATGAGATTCAGCAGGGACTGGCAGCATCAGAGCGAATTTTTGAAATCCTGGATGAGCCTGTGGCCGTGGAAGATGTTCCGGCAGCCAAAGCGCTGCCGCCATTTTCCGATGCGATCCGGTTTGATAATGTTTCACTGCAGTACCCCGGTGCTGAAACTTCGGTACTCGATGATGTCTCCCTTACGGTCAATGCTGGCGAGGTGGTTGCCCTGGTCGGGCGAAGTGGTGCCGGAAAGACATCCATGGCCAATCTGGTGCCGCGGTTTATGGACACTACAGCCGGTCGAATTCTGATTGATGGGCATGATATCCGGGAGCTGTCTCAGGCATCGCTTCGAGAGCAGATATCGCTGGTTACCCAGGAGGTCATTCTTTTTAATGATTCGGTAATAAACAATATTGCTTATGGCCATGATGACATTGACCGGGAACAGGTGGAAGCGATAGCCAGGGCTGCGAATGCGCACGATTTCATCGTCAAGTTGCCGGAAGGTTATGATACACTTATCGGAGAGCGCGGTGTCATACTTTCAGGTGGTCAGCGGCAGCGTCTCTCTCTGGCCCGGGCACTGCTGAAAGACTCTCCGATTCTGATTCTGGATGAAGCAACCAGCAGTCTGGATACTGAATCAGAACGTCTGGTCCAGCAGGCCATTGACCGGCTGATGGAAGGACGTACCGTGATTGTCATTGCACATCGGCTTTCAACTATCAGACATGCTGACCGGATTGTTGTTCTCGATGGCGGCAGGATTGTTCAGGCGGGCCGGCATGAAGCGCTTCTTAAAGAGGGTGGGCTCTACTCAGAACTTTATCATATGCAGTTTGAGTCTCAGGAAGTGATCAATGAAGCCTAGAGAAGGGAAGAGCACTCTTTTTTGTAGCTGTTGATCCAGTTGCCTTCCAGAAGGCCTGCATCAACGGTAATAAAGCTGTCGTAATTCCATTTTTCCATCATCGCTTCAATAATGGCCAGGCCCGCAATAATCAGATCAGCTCTGCCGGCTTCAATGGCAGGAATGGATTCACGTTGCCTGTGAGTCATGGCCAGTAATTTGTCTCTTAACCGGTGGAAATCATTTCTCCCCATCTGATAATTATTAACTTTTTCCGCATCGTAGGGGGCAAGCCCCATCTGAACGGCTGCGAGAGTGGTTACCGTGCCAGCTGTGCCAACCATCCTGGCAGGAACAATGCCCGAGGTCTCTTCCCAGAAACGGCTCACTTCATCCAGGTGATCGAGTGCGATTTTTTTCATGGCCAGATACTCATCAGTTGAAGGCGGATCGCTGCATAAACAGGCCTCCACCAGTCTGACCACACCAAGCTTGCAGCTGATGGCATCTGTCATGGTGTTGTCTTTTGTCCGGATAAACTCCGTGCTTCCCCCGCCGATATCAAACAGCAGAAACTCTTTCCGGGTCTCATCATGGAGAACTGAAACGGCTCCCAGAAGAGACCTGAATGCCTCCTCTTCACCGTGAATGACGGAGATATCAATACCGGTTTCCCGCTGGATTATCTTTTTAAAAGACGTTCCATTTTCAGCTTCCCTGACAGCAGCCGTTGCCACAGCATAGATATGCTGCGGCTTAACCCTGTAACGGTCGATCAGACTCCTGAACTCTTTCAGTGCATTAACCGCCCGCTCCATGCCCGCTTCCGAGAGCTTTCCGGACTCATGCAGGCCCTGACCAAGCCGGGTGATCCGATGCGCATAATCGATGGTTCTCCAGGGTTGGGAGGCGAGGGGGTCAGCAGAAGGTTCTGCAATCAACAGCCGAAGCGTGTTGGAGCCAATATCAATAGAGGCGTGTGGAAGGGTCACAACGGCATGTGCGTTTTGGATAACTCAACATAGTGTTTTGCAGAGTGCATCAGGAAAGCCTTCTCATCATCGGTTAACTCCCGGCGTTCCCGTGCAGGAGTGCCGGCATAGAGATAACCACTGCGAAGCATTCTGTTTTCCGGCACCAGTGAGCCGGCTGCCAGCAGACAGCCCGATTCTACAACGGCCCGATCCATGATGATTGAGCCCATGCCTATCAGTGAACCATCCTGCACTTCGCACCCATGCAGGATTACTCTGTGACCCACTGTTACATCATTGCCAACAATGCAGGGGGTCACGCCATGACTGGTGTGTATCGTACAGTGATCCTGAATATTGCTGCGTTCACCGATGATAATGTCGTGAACATCGCCACGGAGAACGCTCTGATACCAGATGCTTGAGTCACTGCCAACAGAGACCCGCCCCATGATTTCAGCTGAATCTGCTACAAAGACCCTGTCAGCAATAGTCGGCTGCCAGTGGCGATAGCCGGAGATCATGCGTGTGCCGGTACAGCCTCGTTAGTAGCCGATGCTTTTTGCGGGGCTGACTCTTTTTCACTGATTCGGGAGCAGCGGCCGTTGACGGCTCCACCCTCTGCAAGGGTAATGACCCGGTATTCAACATCACCGACGATGCATCCGGTTTCACCAACTCTCAGGCTGTTACAGGAGTGAACATTGCCTTTAATCAGACCATACAGAATGAGATTGGGGACATTTACTTCACCGGAGACCTCAGCACCTTTACTAATGATGAGTGTTCCATCTTTGGTTGACCGGACATTGCCTTCAAAGCGGCCGTCGACACGTACAGCGCCTTCAAATGAAAGTTCACCGGTAAAGGAGGAGTTTACACCGATCAGCGTATCAATATGTTGATGTTCTGAAGTGGTTTTAGGGGGTTCATTTCGTTTGCGCATCATTTCGGGACTCCTTGAATCGATAGTTCCATTTGTAACAGCTCTTTACCCTGATGATTAAAAACAGTTGCCTGAAGCTTTTCAGGAAACCAGTCATAATCCCACGGTGCGAGGCCACGCAGGAATGTATGGGTTTCTATGCGGAATGGCAACCGGCCCAGCTGTTTGTTTAGCTGTAGTGTGACTTTTTCACCCGCCGGGCTCTGTGCGACCAGTGCGACTGAGCCGGATACCCACCTCGGGTAGCTGCCACCCTTCACAAGTGTAAAGTTGTAGCGAATAGAGCTGTTTCCAATCCATGTTACACTTGCGTCAAGGAGCTGAACGCCAGTGGCCTTCCGCGCCTGCAGAATGTTTTCAAGCATACGCAGGCGCTGGGATGGTTCAGATGCCCGTTGCAGCTCTGCTGTCATCTCCTGTTGCAGCGTTTCAAGTTGCTGATCTTTCAGTTCATTGTTTGCATTGGCTTCAGCAAGGCGCTGCTGCAGCTGTTCATGTTGTCGTTGCAGCTGAAGATATTGTGGAAGAAGAGATTTGTTGCCGTCCGGATGATCGAACTGCATGCCCAGAAATGTGAAAGAGCCGGCTATGAGCAAAAAAACAGGAATAAAATAGATGAGCCTGACTTTAAGATTCCGGGCCGGTTTCCCGCTTTGTGCATCAAGCAGAATAAGCTGCCGGGGCTTGATGAAGATATGGTACAGGCGCTGACGGATCATATATTTATGCACTGTTTTCCGGACAGGGGTTTGATTATGGCCAGAGGGCGGTAGTGGAGAGCCCCTCTGCTTCTCCAAAGCCAAACATAACATTGGCATTTTGCAGAGCCTGCCCTGAAGCACCTTTAATCAGGTTATCAATGCAGCTGACCACGACGGCCTGTTTTGTGCCGATAACAGCGATGCCGATATCACACCGGTTGCTTCCCTTAACGCCCTGAGTGGATGGCAATTGGCCTTCCGGCAGAACATTGATAAATGTTTCATGAGCAAAGGCCTGTGAAAGAATATTATGCCATGTCTCAGGCTTGTCTCCGGAGAGATGCAGTGTTGATAGCATACCCCTGCTCATTGGCAGGATATGAGGTACAAACCGGATAGAGACATGCTGCTGTCCGAATCCGCTGGCCCACTCCTCCATCTCCCATGCATGTCTGTGCCTGGGAAGGCCATAGGCAGAGAGCCCCTCATTAACTTCACAATAAAGCAGAGAGGTTTTGACAGCCCTGCCTGCACCTGAAGCTCCGGACTTGGAATCAACAATAATCTGTTCACTGTTGAGCACGCCACCCCTTAACAGCGGAACCAGCGGTAGCAGTGTGGATGTCGGATAGCAGCCCGGATTGGCGACCAGCCTGGCGTTTACAACATCGCTTCTGGAAAATTCGGTCAGTCCGTAAACAGCTTCATCAAACAGCTCGGGGCAGGGGTGTTCCGCACCATATGCCTCTCTGTAGGTGTCGTGGCTTTTGTGCCGGAAGTCTGCTGACAGATCAACCACCTTTTTGCCGCTGTCCAATGCAATTTTCACACTCTCTGCCGCAGCACCATGGGGGAGCGCACTGAAGACCAGCTGAACATGATCCGGTATGGATGCATCAGATGCAGCCAGCACCGTTGAGGCAAGCTCTCCGCTAATACCCGGCAGCACCTCACCGGCTCTTTTCCCCGCCTGGCTATGCGCACCAAGGTGTGCGATGTCGAAATGAGGGTGTGATTCAAGCAGCCGGATCAGCTCCGCACCGGTGTATCCGGTTGCACCAAGGATTGCGACAGAAATATTCATAGTGTTGGCATGTTACCGATTATCTGTGACGGGTAAAGAGAATGCCTTGTTAATCACTATTATTATCAATGTTTATGCCGGCTAAAACGGCAGTGAGAATCGTTTCAGGATTAACTGGCTTTGTCATGAATCTGTTCATGCCGGCCTTGATACATTCAGTGGCGACTTCTTCAAGTGCGTGGGCACTCAAGCCAATAATCATCACGGCAGGCTGAGAGTTCTTCCGCTCCATTTGCCGAATCCGTTTTGTCAGTTCAATACCGTCAATGCCGGGCATGCGAACATCTGTCAGGATAAGATCATACTTTTCATGCCTGGCCTTTTGCCATGCGATGTTTCCAGTCTCAGCAACGTCAACACTGAAGCCTGCTTTGGTAAGCAGTTTAACAGCTATGCGCTGGCCAATGGGGTCATCTTCTGCCAATAGCACCCGGGATGCAGATTGCTGAACAGTTGGAGGGTTCTTCACGGCAGGTGTGTGGGTGGCTTTGTAAAGATCCATGGTTGAATCAATGGTAGTGCTTATGGTTTTTGTGCCAACAGCATGACAGGGGATTCTGAATGTGAAATTACTCCCTTTGCCCAGTTCGCTTTCAGCCTGAATCTCACCTTCCATCAGCTCAACAAATCGTTTGGCGATACTTGTGCCAAGCCCGGTTCCTGACTGTTGTAGATGGGCAGGCCTGGAGACCTGAACAAACGGATCAAAAATCTGCTTCAGATCTTCCCGGGAGATGCCGATACCGGTGTCTCGAATTGAAAACTGGAGATATCCATTCTTTTCAGTCACATAAAGAGCGACATTGCCATGGTGCGTGAACTTTACAGCATTGCCGATAAGGTTCAGGAGAACCTGCCGCAGTTGGGATTCGGCACTGTTGATGGTCTTGGGCACGTTTTCCATGCAAAGGGAGAGCGTAATTTTCTTTTCACGAGCCAGTGCAACAAATGGAATCAGCGCACTGCATATACAGTGTGTGAGCTTAAATTCATTGTTCAGGATATCCATGCTTCCGGCTTCAATTTTGGAAAGATCCAGGATGTCATTGACCAATGCCTGCAGTGATTTTGCAGATTGCTGGGCAAGCGTTAAGTTGTCTTTCTGTTCCTGACTTAACTGTTCCGAATCCTGTGCGATGAGTTCCTGCAGCCCGATGATGCCATGCAGAGGCGTGCGCAGCTCATGACTCATGGTTGAAAGGAACTCGCTCTTTGCATCGCTGGCATCTTCAGCCTGCTTAATGGCCAGACGAAGCATGTTCTCAGACGCCGTTAATTTACGTTGCAGGCGCTGTGCGATAAGAAAGCTGAATATCAGGGTTCCCAACATGACAAGCAGGATGGTTGTTATATCTACCCGATTGAGCATCTTCAGCTCTGCGAGGTCGGATTCGATCTGTATAAAGCCCACCGGAAGCTGGTTGTGAAAAACAGTCCGGCTAATTTTAAGATGCTCGTTTTCAATAATTGTATTCTGGTACAGAGAGAGGCCCTTAATGGTTGCTCCAATCGGGGCGTTCGAATCTGGAAATGAGAGTAGAAGTTTTTCATCAGCTGTGAATAGCCGGATCACGGTAATATTGGGGTTTCTTTTCAGATTCTTGAGGAGTTTCAACGCCAGTTTCTTGTCAGCAAACATCATGGCAGCTTTTGTAGCTGAACCGATCATGTCTGCCTGAATGGTATAAGATTCCTTTACATGTTTTTCGTGAGACAGCTGGCTGTATACCAACCAGATTGTACCCATGGTTAATACGGCAAACCCGACTGCCAGGATAATGAACAGCTGAAGCTGCCGTTTTAATGGGGGGTAGTTTGATTTTTTCATGGTTTTTTCCCGGTAATTTCAGCCAATTCTAAAAGCTGGGCGCTCACATAGAGGTTTGCCTGTTTAATGGCTTCAATATTGATGCGGAATATCACGTGCTCCTGATCCCGTTTGAGCTCGATCATGCCACCCTTGTCAGCAAAGCCCGGTATATCCGATATGGTTAGTACGGGCCTGTTTTTCAGGGAGGCGAGTATTTTTATAAGCTGGCTGCTTTTGGTCCTGTCAATAAAGAGGGCATGGCTCTCTTTTATGCATGCAGGCGTCGGGCAAGAGTGTGTATAAAGAGAGGTATTTTTCGCAGTCAGTCTGAACGCGTCGTGTTTGAATGTTTTAAGCAGAGTGAGGTTTCCAAGCACAAGTAGCTTTCTCTCTGCTGGTGTGGATGTTTCATCCGGCCACTCTGTAAAGCGAATAAAATTATAGACGTATACAGCTTTGACGTCGGTTTCCATGGCAGTGGGAGTTGACTCGCTGGCAATGAGCAGTTGAGGTGTCAGACAGACGCACAGCAAGATGAATGTTTTTCTGCTTATCTGCAACCATGCGCGGACAGAGGGTATCATCGTTTCAGCTACATAGTGGTAGAAAGCTCCTCTTTCCAAGAAGTTGAAATGCTCCATCGTGATATTCGAGCTTCTACCTGAGGCCCCTAATCGTGTGATAATCGTCTCCTGTGAAACTTGTTACTATTCCTAGTAGTGATAGTTCACTTTTACATAGTAGCTCTGTTGAATAAGTGATGAGAACTCAAGCGCACTATCGACATCTTCTCTATGCGTTGACTTTAACAGGTTTTGTCCAACCAGACTGATATTCATATTGTCAGTTGCCTGCCAGCCGATGCGAGCATCCAGGCGTTCATAGCTGTTGACCGAGGGTCCGAACCCATCGTCTCGGAAAAGGTTCCAGCCATAGAGGTTAACATCCAGCTCGATAGAATTAACGGGATCGATGCTCACACCAATGCTATATCTGTTTTTTGGTGATTGTTTGGTGATTGATAAGACGGTGTCCAGAGCCTGGGCATCGCCTGTCAGGGACGCCACTGGCCTATATGATTGATGCAGGAGGCTGTATGTACCTTTGACCTTGGCCCAGTCAGTGACCCTGTAGGTAATATCTGCTTCCATACCTTCGGCTTTGCCGTCCAGTACATTTTGCATGTAGATAGGTATCAGGACTCCGGCGGGGACGCCGAAAGGTGTCTCCCGATGGACATCGCCAACACCTTTGTAGTTGATACGGAAGGCAGCGAGCTGAAACAGCAGGTTATTATCGGGGTGAAAGCGAAGACCAACCTCATAGGAGGTTACTTTTTCCGGCACAACATCGCCTGTACCGAGTACGGAGGCCGCAAGTCCCGGGGCACTAACTTTGTTAAGTGTCAGCCCGTTATCTACCATGTTGGGTGAACGTACTGCCCTGGACGCAGCGGCCCATACTCCCCATGTGTCTGCGGTGTAGATGGTACGCAGGTGTGGTTGTGCCTGCCACTTCATGTAGGAGTTCTTTTCAAGCTTCACACCCGCAATCAGGCGAAGGCGATTTTCTATCAATTCGATTTCATCATTAATAAATATCGAGGTGAGATCCATGCTGTCATCAGCCATCTGCAGGGTTCCGGTATCCTTTATTACTGCCCTGGAGGCGCGATAGTTGCCGCCAATTGAGATCAGGTTCCTCGGCAGTTGTGAAAAATTAAATTGAAGATCGACATCAAAGGTGTCGCGCTTTTCACCAAAAATAATGGAGTCAATTTTGTATTGATCATAAAATAGTTGTGCGGACATACTGGTTTCAGAAGAGAGGTTACTATCAGTTTTTAAAACCAGATTATGCCCTCTGTAGGAGACCAGTGTTTCATAAGGCGCGGTTGGGGCTACAAAAGGCTGAGGAACATGACTTCCGAATGCGCCCGTCTTGACATCATATAGATCGCCATGAAAGCTGATATCTGTTTGCTCGTTCATCGCCCAGTCTGCCCTGAAGCCACCCTGTGATAATTTTCTATTGTCCGGCGCGTCCAACCCGGCAGGAAAACTTATTGGCAGAGCACTTTCAGATGGAAGGATGCCTCCATCTCTCTCCTCGCTCATCAGATATGCCCTGTAGGCAGCGCTGTCGCTGTCGGCGCCAAAACGAATGGTGCCAAATGCCTTCTCCTCATTTCCTCCACCGACCGAAACAAATGTTCCGGTTGTGGTGTTTGCATCTTTGGTGATGATGTTGATGACACCGTTGACCGCATTTGCACCCCAGATGGCGCCACTTGGCCCTCGAATCACCTCGATTCTTTCGAGATCTTCCAGTGGGTAATTTTGTGATGGCCACCAGACACCGGAAAATGTGGGGGTATAGATGGTGCGCCCATCCATCAGAATAAGAAGTTTGTCTGAAAACAGGTCATTCTGACCACGGATGGCAATAGCATACTGATTGCCATTGACCCGGTTAACTTCAACACCAGGAGCCAGACGCAGTGCTTCAGGGATACTTCTTGCACCGGAGCGTCTGATATCATCATGGGTGATCACGAATACCGCTGCCGCAGCACCGTAGTAATTCTCTTCACGTTTGGAGACAGAAACCACGTTGATATTCATCAGCTCTTCCATGCTAAGGTCGAGCATCTCTCTGGCGGAAATCTTCTCATCACACAAGCCCGGTGTGGTGAAGCCCGGAAACAGAAAGATCAGGGCAACCATCCTGAAGGTGATAAATTTTTTACGGTTACGATTCATATTGTGGAATCCCCAGTGATGATTTACAAGACACTATTACGCAATCACGCTGCAGGGTAAAGGAAATGGCATCTGCAGCTTCGAATGGAGCTGTCTGGAAATAATGAAACGGATCGAAATTATTTTGGCTGTGATGTCTTACTGGTAACAGTGGATAAAATGGTTTCAGGGTCGACAGGCTTGGTCATGAAATGATCCATACCCGCTTCGAGGCACTCGCTGGCAACATCTTCGAGCGCATGAGCACTTAAGCCAATGATAAGAAGCCGGGGTTTGTTGGTCTGTTTTTCCATAGCCCGTATTTTTTTTGTCAATGTAATGCCATTCATGCCCGGCATGCGAATATCGGTAAGCAGCAGGTCATATGAGTGATTCTGTATCTTCTCCCAGGCACTATCGCCATCGCTGACAACATCAACCTTCATTCCCGCCTTTGAGAGCTGTTTGGATGCAATACGTTGACCTATCGGATCATCTTCGGCCAGCAAAACCCGAAGATTCAAAGCTAATTCCTTCTTCTCCTCTTTCAATACGGGAGCAGAGATAAATAGCCCTTCGGTTGAAGAGTCATGGCAGCTGGTGGTCTCAGTGCCGACAGGGTGGCAGGGAATGGTAAAGCTGAAGCAACTCCCTTTGCCCAATTCGCTCGTGGCTTCAATATTTCCCTTCATCAGCTCCACAAAGCGTTTCACAATACTTGTTCCAAGTCCGGTTCCTCTATGCTCCGGTTGATTTGAATCCAATGCCTGTATGAAGGGCTCGAAAATGTGCTTCAGATCCGCCTTGGAGATGCCAATGCCCGTGTCCTTGACGGAAAAGTGAAGTTGTCCCTCTTTCCGGATAACGTGAACGGAGACCTGACCATGTTCTGTAAATTTAACCGCATTGCCGACAAGATTGAGCAACACCTGACGCAGGCGTGATTCATCACCGATGATGGTTTTGGGGGCCTCTTCCATGTGAAGTGTGATGACGATCTCTTTTTTGCGGGCGGCAAGAATGAATGGTACGAGGGCATCACAGACACAGCTTTTCAGTTCAAACTGATCTTTGACGATCTCCATGTTGCCGGATTCAATTTTGGCCAGATCGAGAACATCACTAACCAGTGCGCGAAGTGATTTAGCCGATTGCTGTGCCAGTACCAGGTTTTCCTGTTGTTCGCTGCTGAGCTGCTCGGCATCACTGCTGATCAGATCCTGAAGTCCGATAATACCGTGCAGCGGTGTGCGCAGCTCATGGCTCATCACAGATAGAAACTCGCTCTTTGCGTGGCTGGCTGCTTCTGCCTGTTTGATGGCCTTACGAAGATTTTTCTCAGATTGAGTCAACTCACGATAGAGCAGCATCTGGTTAAGCGCATCTACCATGCGGCGTGCAATATCCTTAAAGAGTCGCTGCTCCTCTTCTGTCCAGATGCGGGAATGAGTGCATTCATGCAGGCCAAGCATCCACGGTTTTCCATGCTCCGGGCTAATCATAATAGCCATGACAGATTTGATGGAGAATTTTTCAGCCCATTTTGGACTGCCGGGAATGGGCCTGTTTATCCCGTAGAGATGAATTTCGGAAGAGTCTTGAATATTGCGTAGCTCTTCGAACATTTCAGGGTTTGTCGGGATTTTCCCTCCCGCTGAAAATGAACCGGGAAATTCCAGCACGCTTTTTTCGTAAGCGACATTCCAATATTTGGAATCCATGTCAAGCGGATGCAGCAGATAGGCTCTGCTGCATGAGAAGATTTCCAGCATCATTTCAAGAGAGTTATTAAGTGCCTGGTCCATATCTAAGGAGTGATGAAGAATGCGCTCCAACTTATCCACACTCTGTAGATAATGCAGGTGAATTACGTGCATATTTTCAGCCTTTTCACGATCCGAGGTAAAGAAGTAGGCGATGGCAGTAAAGATAATGAGCTCAATCAGGGCAAGAGCTGTCTGGAGCGGTGTGTAGTAGAGCGTGAGCACCCCGAAGTGACTTAGTGCGATCCCTGCAACGAGTATCAGAGAATAGACCATCGTCCATGTGAAGCCTGTTCGGGTGCCCAGAAAGAAGAAGGCAATCATCGGGTAGCCGAATATCCAGTAAATGCCTGTATTGCCTGCGGTGGGTATGAACATGAGCGGGGCAAAAATAACCAGAGTATCAAAACCTATCAGGTGCTTGACAATACCCAGTGGCGCACCCTTCCTGAGCCAGGAGTAAACAGGAGGCAGGGTCAGAAGCACAAGAAACTCAACGAGAGCCAGAGCTTTAAGATCCAGGGAGTAGTTGAGGTAGGAGAAGAAAGCCAGAACGATCATGGAGAAGAGCAGGAAGCGTGAGAGTGACTGACTGGTCAGGGTTCTCTCTTCGCCCCATTTTTTCTCTACGGTCTGTTGCATGGAGGGAGTGTAGTCGGTTTTATTAAATACCTTAAATAAAAAAAGGGAGGGCCTGCTGGAGGCCCTCCCCTGAATAGTGCGAAAGTTGAATTAACGCTTCGAGAACTGTGGTGCGCGACGTGCCTTCTTCAAGCCGGCCTTCTTACGTTCAACGACACGGGCATCACGGGTCAGGAAGCCCTCGGCTTTCAGCTGTGGGCGAAGACCTGAGTCATACGCAAGCAGAGCGCGAGCTATGCCGTGACGTACTGCACCTGCCTGTCCTGAAACGCCGCCTCCGGCAACGTTAACACGCACATCAATACGATCGGTCAGCTGGGTGAGAGCCAGTGGTGAAAGTGCTTCCTGACGAATGATCTCGATCGGGAAGAAGTCTTCGATGCTGCGGTTGTTGATGTTCACCTGGCCACTGCCCGGCTGAATCATTACTCGGGCTACGCTGCATTTGCGACGGCCTGTACCACGGTAAAATTTATCTGACATATTTATAAATCCTTGTAACCAGTTCGCTTAGTTTAGCTTCAGTGTTTCAGGCTGTTGAGCAGTGTGCGGGTGATCAGAACCTGCATATACTTTCAGCTTTTTCAACATAGAGCGGCCCAGTGAATTTTTGGGCATCATACCCTTCACTGCCAGCTCAATAATTCTTTCCGGGAAACGCTCACGCTGTTTCTCGAGTGTGATACTTGTCAATCCGCCAGGGTACTGGGAGTGACGGTGGTAGGTCTTCTGCGCCTCTTTACGACCGGTAACCTTTATCTTCTCAGCATTGATCACAATCACGTGATCGCCGCAGTCTGCATGCGGGGTGTATTGCGGACGGTGTTTGCCGCGCAAAATTCTGGCAATTTCAGTGGATAGACGACCCAGAATCAGGTCTTCCGCATCAACAATATACCATTTACGTTCAATGTCTCCGGGACGAACAGTCCAAGTGCGCATGGCAAAACTCCATAACTCAAAATCAAAAAAGCCCATTTCGGTGGGCGGCGCAGTATAAAACGGGAGGGGTTGATGTCAACTTATTAAGATACGGGATGCGGGATGGCTGCTGTCCCGGATAACGTAAGGCTCACGTCTGGCGGGAGCTGCACCATCGTGGGCTTCGCTGATCTGAAGTGTGACGGACATCAATACCCAATTGGCCTGTTCGTCATTCCCGTGAAAGCGGGAATCTATGGATGCCGGGTCGAGCCCGGTATGACGCAATCGAGTAAGTGGGACAGCAGTGATACAGGATGCGGGTTTTGCTATGCGTCCAGCAGGGGCAGGAGGGCCGCATCCCGTATCTAACAAGTTGCCAATAGCACTCCGGCCGATAGAGTGCCAACTCCCCGGAAGTCAATCTGAAATGGTCAGCCAGAGGTTGTTAAGGTCTGTGAAAGAGCGTCACGAATTCATTCTTGGTGAAGTGGTAAAAGCCTATCTTGATACAGGACAGGCCGTCGGTTCGCGCGCACTTTCCGAACGTGGTGACCTGGAGTTAAGTCCGGCATCGATTCGTAATGCCATGGCTGATCTGGAGCGGATGGGGCTGCTCTGCTCCCCGCACACCTCTGCGGGCCGGAAGCCGACCGACAGCGGGCTGCGCTACTTTGTTGACTCATTGATGGTGGTTGATGCAAATCTTCATAATCACCTTAGCGCTTCGATCAGCAGCCACCTGAATCTGAAGCGTGATATCAATCAGGTTCTTCAGCAGGCAACCGATGAACTGGTGAGCCTGACCCGGTTTGCAGGCCTGGTCTCCGTGCATGAGCCTGATTTCAGTCGTATTGAGAAGATTGAACTTGTGCCGATTTCCACCGAGCAGATTCTTGCCGTGATTGTCTCCAGTGAAGGTAAGGTTCAAAACCGGCTGGTTCGGCGTGACGCGCAGTTAAGTGATGGCCGGTTGAGTGAAATTTCCAGGAGTCTGTCAGAACTGCTCTCCCATTGCAGTCTTGAAGAGGCGCGTGAACGATTGATCAGAGAGATCGATCACGATCGCCTGCGTATCCGGCAGTTGCTTGAGGAGTTGAAACAGTGGGCCGAGAACCCTACAAAGGGAAAGAGTGATCTGATCTTTAGCGGTCAAAGTCAGCTGCTGAAGATGCCGGAGTTTGGTGTGATTGAGACAGTGCGCTCACTTTTTACGGCATTTGAAGAGAAAGAGGATCTGCTGAAACTGGTTGAACAGGTTGAACAGTCGGAGCATGGCGTAAAGGTTTTTATTGGCCATGAGCACGCCCTGATTGATATGGATGAGGTCTCGGTTGTTCTTTCCCGTTATGAAGGCGAAGGTAGAGTTCTTGGAACACTTGGAGTGATTGGGCCGAAGCGGATGCATTATGAGCGGGTGTTACCGATTGTAGATTGTACAGCACGCTGGGTTAGCCGGGTGCTAGGAGGAAACCGTTGAGTAAGAAGAGACATGCAGAAAAAGATAGGCAAAAGGAGAAGGGCACCTCCAAAGTGACGGATGCAGTGGAGGAGCAGGGTAAAGAGGCTTCTCAGGAAGATGCACTTGCTGCCGCTCAGGCAGAGGTTGCAGAATTAAAAGACAAGCTGCTCCGCTCCCATGCGGAGATGGACAATCTGCGCAAACGTACAGCCCGTGAAATTGAAGACTCCCGCAAGTTTGCAGTTGAAAGATTCTCGGCCGCACTGCTTGACGTGGTGGATAATCTTGAGCGTGCACTGGAAGTCGATGAGGGCAATGAAACAGGCCTGCGAGAAGGTATAAAACTCACGTTTGACTCCTGGAAAGCCATGATGGAGAAGTTCGAGCTTAAACGGGTAGATGCCGTGGGCGAGATGTTTGATCCTCACAAGCATGAAGCGCTCTCCAAGATGCCCGGTGATGCACCTGAAGGTACTGTCATTGCCCAGCATGTGGCTGGTTATACACTGCATGGACGCCTGATTCGGCCCGCCAAGGTGCTGGTCTCCAGCGGCCCTGCCTGATTTAAGAGAGGAGTAATTCACCACAGAGACACAGAGACACGAAGAAGAGAATACAAAGAGAGGCTTTTTTGACGCGGATTGCGTGGGTAAACGCAGACAAGTGTTTTCCATCTATTTCTCATCAAGTTTTTATACGTCATGGTTGTTTCTTTTTTTCTCTATGGCTCTGTGGTGAAATATCTGTCGTTAATTCATTTGCAGAGGGGGGTTGAAATGGCAAAACACCGACCCCATATAGAGATGTAACAGGATATTAACCGTTCAATTTAATTTGAACTCAGGAGATTTAAGATGGGCAAAGTAATCGGTATTGACCTCGGCACGACAAACTCGTGTGTAGCCGTGATGGAAGGTGATAAAGCCAAGGTAATTGCTAACAGTGAAGGCGATAACACCACCCCTTCCGTTGTAGCGTACGCTGCCGAGCGACTGGTTGGGGCCCCGGCCAAGCGCCAGATGGTGACCAATCCGGACAGCACCTTCTATGCGGTCAAGCGACTGATCGGCCGCAAGTTTGATTCGGCTGAGGCCAGGCACCATCATGAGCTGGTATCCTATCCTATCGTTGCCGCTGATAACGGCGATGCATGGCTTGAGGCAGACGGCAAGAAGATGAGTCCACAGGAGG
>JAIPJD010000016.1 GCA_021734365.1 Mariprofundaceae bacterium
GTGTACTCTACGGCATCACCAACGGCCTGTCCTGGAAACAGGCCGGCCATCTGGGCAGCCATGCCGCGGCACGCATTGTCTCGCAGTTCGGCGCCCGCCTGCCGGAACGCTTCAGTCGTGAAGAGATTGAAGCCCTGCTCAGATAGAGCTGGTTAAGGAACCTCTGAGTTTTTAGAGTATCCTTAAATTACTGAATCAGGGAGCTGTTAAGCTCTTCCGGTACAGTTTTTCCCATCATCTCAAACAGGGTTGCTGCAATATGTGAAAGCCCCGGTGTATTCATAATGTCGCCCGAATCATCCGGCTGGCGCAGCGAATATGAACCGTCAAACCGGGGATCAAAAAGAATACATGGCACCGGGTTTGTGGAGTGCTTTGTCGATGCCTCATAGCCATCGCCCACTGCAACCAGCATCTCCTCTGCATTGCCATGGTCGGCAGTGATCAGGGCCAGTCCGCCCACCTTCGCAAGCGCATCTGTAATGCGGCCGATGGCACTGTCCACAGCCTCAATAGCACTGATTGCCGGTTCAATATGGCCGCAGTGCCCTACCATGTCCGCATTGGCAAAGTTGATCATGCCAAAGCCATATTCGCCCGACTCAATCAACTCAATTGCCCGATCTGTAATTTCGGGAGCCTTCATCTGAGGTTGATCGGCAAAAGAGATGCCCTTGTCAGATGGAATCAGAATATAATCTTCAAGTGAGGCATCAAGCGGCTCGCGATAACCACCGTTAAAGAAGAAAGTGACATGGGGGTACTTCTGCGTCTCAGTCAGACGGAACTGCCTGATACCCATCTCCAGAATACGCTTGCCAAAAGGCTCATCCACTTTTGTAGGCCCGGCCAGCTGGAGCGTCGGAAGGTTGCGGTCTTCGTCGTAAACCATCATGCCTGCATAGAGCACATCCGGCCCCCGCCCGCTGCTGCCACCACGGTCAAAGCCACTGAAATCATCGAGGCAGAATGCTTCAGTGATCTCAATCGCGCGGTCTCCACGAAAGTTCACCATCACCACGGCATCACCATCCTCGACTCTGCCCAGAGGCCGGTCATGCTCATCAACAATCACAAAGCCCGGAATATCCTGATCCACAATGCCGGGAGTGGCTTCACGGAAATGGTTAATCGCCTCAAGCATACTCCTGAAACGGTTGGGAGAGTTGCCATACACCATGCCGTTCCATCCGGCCTCAACCTTTGACCACTCCCGGTCACGATCCATAATAATCCGCTCACGACCACCACCGGAGGCAAAGGCGTAATTGAACCCGGCCTGAGCGTTGATGTAAGCGAATACCTCATTGATGCGCGCCACATATTTCTGAGCACTCTGGATACCGACATCCCGGCCATCGAGCAGGGCATGCAGGGAAAGTAATTTGATACCACGTTCATAGGCATGGTTGATCAGGGCAATAAAGTGATCGATGTGGGAGTGAATATTACCATCAGAGAGCAGGCCGGTCAGATGCAGTCGTCCCCCTTCATTGCCGTCAGCGGAACGGCAATGGGCCACCACCTGCTGCAGGGCTTCGGACTCAAAAAATGAACCATCTGCAATGGCCCTGTTAATACGGGTCGGCCCCTGATCAAGAATTTTTCCTGCACCCATGGTGAGATGCCCCACCTCGGAACCCCCCATGTCTTTATCGGCAGGCAGGCCGACGTATGGGCCGTGCGTCATCAGTTCAGTGTGGGCACAACTGTTCCATAAACGGTCAAAGTTGGGAGTGTTCGCCTGTGCAATGGCATCTTCAGGGCCACCGGTGCCGATGCCCCACCCATCCATAACAATCAATAAAACCGGCACATCTCCGGAAAACTGTTTTACCTGACTCATTAACACTCCATTTGTTGGACATCGAAAAAATCCTCTGTTTTTCAATGACGCAAGGGTAATCAAATCATAGTTGCCTTGCACTATTGTTAAAAAGAAACAGTATTATCATAGCAGCCGAACTGTTTACAAACACCCCATCAATGGAGGCCCGCATGCACATTCACATGATCGCCCTGCTCTGCAGCGCAATGATTATGGCTGGCTGTGGCCAGAGCGATAAACCGGCAGAGAGCTGGGAGAGTGATGTTCCGGGCTCATCCATCAACCTTAGCTCACTGGAAGGCTCCGCCCTGGCCAGAAGGAAGTGTGCATCCTGTCATCTGCTGGACAGAAATAACCGCAGGCTTGGTCCAAGCCTGAAAGGAATCATGGGTAAAAAACCGTCCATATCAGGCGTTCCGTATGAGATATGGACGGAAGCAGCCATGGACGAATGGATCAGAAATCCGAGAGCGGTCAAAGAGACGACCCGGATGTCCCTTCCCGGCATCAGTGATGCCGAAGAGCGCAGGCAGATCATCTCATTTCTGAAACACCTCTGACCACGGCTGTAATCGGCCCGGCTGGAACTGCACAAAACAGAAAAGCGAACAGCCCGTGATACACGCAATACCGGCATGGGCACCAGCTAATAAAAACTACCAAGCCACTCTCAAGCTGCTAACATTGGCTGCACTGCTGGAAACATCCTGCCTGCCGTGTGGAGAGACCCTTTCATGAACAGACTCATTGCGATCATCGGCCTGGTCGTCACATTCGCCGTTGTCGGCTTTACCTGGTACTCCCTGAACAGGATTCCTGACAACCAGTTTCCTGATATCAAGCTCGCATTCACACTTCACAGTGCTGATGGCCCTGTAAGTTTCAGTGACACTCATGGGAAAGTTGGCCTTCTTTTTTTCGGCTACGCTCGCTGCCCCGATGTCTGCCCGACAACCATGGTTAATTTTGGCAGTGCGCTGGATATGTTAACCGAATCCGAGCGAAGCAAGGTGAAGGCGCTGTTCATCTCCGTTGATCCGGCACGTGATACACCCGAAATAATAGAAAAATATGTGGGTTTCTTCCATCCGGAGATCACCGGCCTGACCGGCAGTGCTGAAGAGATTAAGGCGGCCACCAGCTCATTTCGGGTTGGATTTGAAAAAGAGAGCCCGAATGATCTTGGAAACTACTCCATAAACCACTCAACCTATGTCTTTATCACCCGACCCGACGGGGGCCTGGGCGGCCTTATCGGCCATAATGGTTCGCCGGAAGAGATTGCTCAGTCGCTGCGTTACTGGATCAAGTGGGCTGATTGATTCAGGCCGTCCATGGCCTTCACCCGATGGGCGTACTTTGCAGCACGTCCAAATCTACTGTCCTGTAGATTTGTGATTCAGGCCGTCCATGGCCTTCACCCGATGGGCGGCCCACTCTGAACAACAGTTCGTCCACAATTGTGCAGGAGAGCACAATTGCACGGGCTTCCGCCCTGCAGGGGTGGTGCACACGGATGTGCACCATGAATCTACTGTCCTGCCGGATTGTGATTCAGTTCATCCCTCACCTTCACCCGATGGGCGGCCTGAAGTCCGTCCAATCCGGCTGTCCTGCCGGATTGTGATTCAGTTCATCCCTCACCCTCGCCCTATGGGCGGCTTGCAGCCGTCCAAATGGCTTTCCTGCTTATTTTGTCAGCCGCCACCCAAGGTGAATTGCGCCAAGGTGAATGCCGCTTGCGGCAGAGAGGGCACCCTGGGGTGCTGCGAGAGAGAAGGCACCCTGGGGTACATCCATGGATGGAAGAGTGCTCTATGAAAAGGTTTGAGACAGCCCCGTTCAGCTGGCTGCCGCGGCAAGGCTGAAAACAGGATAAAGCAGCAACGTCGCGCCTGTTTTCAGGCGCAGTCAAGGGAACCCGAAGGACAGTCAGATGCCGGGGGCCTTTTCTTTGGTTCGTTTCTTTGGGCAAGCAAAGAAATGAACAAAGCCATCGCATAGCCACTCCAATCCTTGCCAAAATTACATTCTGATTTAACACTCTCTCCACATCTTCATGGACAAAGTCTGCTTATCGTCTCCCGGGTATCGAAGCCTCTTCAACCAGCCAGCGGGCGGCAGTGATCCGGGCTGCAGGCAGGGAGTTTCCATTCATGATCTGACCCATCGCCTCACGTTTGCCTGCTCCTGAAACAAGGAACCACTTCTCACGAGCTCTGTTGATATATCCCCTGCCCATCGAAACACGTTCGGGCGGTGCCTTGGGAGCATTAAATACAGGAACGGCAGAGCCGTCGTCATCCAGTGCCGGATTGTCCGGAAACAGGCTTGCTGTATGTCCGTCTTCACCCAGTCCAAGCAGTATCAGATCAAGCTGCGGAGCCTGTTGCAGCAGGCTTGAGTACTGCATTGCCCCCTCAACAGGGCCAAGCTCTGCAGGTATGCTGTGAATCTGTGGGGGCGGAATTGGCACATGATCAAGCAGGGCATCACGGGCCATGGTGTCATTGCGTTCCGGATCACCGGCAGGCAGGCAGCGCTCATCGCCGAAATAGATGTGAACCTGTTGCCATGGCATATCCATTCCGGAGAGCAGGCGGTAACACGCTGTCGGTGTGGTTCCGCCGGCCAGTGCCAGATGAAAAGCGCCGCGCTGCTTTACAGTGTCAGAACAATACTGTTGCAGGCGCAAGGCCGCAGCCGCAGCAATGGCGGCAGCATCAGGGAATGTTTTAATGTTCATGTGGCGGTGAGCAGAGGTCGCGCCAGCCGCCTTCGCAACCGCTGATCAGATCATCCAGCCCGGGCACATCGCAGGTGCCGGCAGGGTAAGTATCGATCGTTTTTTTCTCAGACCAGGCCTGCATGATCGGCTCAACAACACGCCATGACTCAACCACTTCGTCAGCACGCGAAAACAATCCTGCTTCGCCGAGCAGCACATCATGGAACAGGGTCTCATAGGCATCGGGCAGGCCGACACCATCCATTCCATATCTCGCATCAAGCTGGATATCGCGCAGCTCGGTGGCGAGCCCCGGCTGTTTGGCCGTCATTGAGAGCAGCATGCCTTCATCAGGCTGCAGGCGGAAAATCAGCTCATTGTTACTGATGCGCTCCCCCTGCTGGCAGAACAGTGTGTGAGGCGGGGCCTTGAAACGGATACAGATTTCTGAAACACGCTCAGGCAGAGCCTTCCCTGTACGCAGCAAAAACGGCACATCCTGCCAGCGCCAGTTATCAACATGGAATTTAACAGCGGCAAAGGTTTCCGTGATCGAATCATCGGCAACATTTTTTTCATTGCGATAGGCCGGAATGTCGACACCATCGGCTCTGCCCGCTGTGTACTGGGCGCGTACGGCAACCTGATCGACTTCATCAGCCCGAATACGGCGAATTGCACGCAGCACCTTCAGCTTTTCATCGCGTACATCATCTGCATCCAGCGAAACCGGGGCCTCCATTGCTACCAGTGCCAATACCTGCAACAGGTGGCTCTGGATCATGTCACGCAGTGCGCCTGAGGTTTCGTAGTAACCGGCCCGATAACCGATACCAAGGGATTCGGATACGGAGATCTGCACATGGTCGATATAGTTGCGGTTCCAAAGAGGTTCCAGTACCGAGTTGGCAAAGCGGAACACCATCAGGTTTTGTACGGACTCCTTACCGAGGTAGTGATCAATCCGGTAAATCTGCGATTCACTGAAATACTGCTGCATGCTGCCGTTCAGGCTTTGCGCACTATCCAGATCCATGCCGAAGGGCTTCTCCACCACGATCCGGCGAAAACCTTCCGATTCATCGGCCAGACCGGCTTTGTTCAGATTGGCTGCGACGCGTTCGTACCATGAAGGCGGAATGGCCAGATAAAACAGGGCGTTCTTTCTGCCGTCCTCGCTATGCAGGGTTTTAGCCAGTTGCTCATACATGGCGGGGTCGGAAAGATCACCAACCACGAGCTCCAGTTTATCGGAGATTCGCATCCATGAACGCGGATTGAGTACGGCGTCAGGAAAATAGTGCAGCAGCTGATCATGCACATAGGTTTTCCATTGAGACAGGCTCCACTTCTCGCGCACGGCACCGATGATGCGGGAGTGAGGGCCGAGCAGGTTCCAGCGATGCATATGTGCCAGTGCCGGCAACAGTTTGCGTTTGCTCAGGTCTCCCGAGGCTCCGAAGATAACAATATTGGCCGGCTCGGCCTGCTCACTGCCAATGATCGAGGCGAATTTGTCAGCTGAAACTTCCGGGCATTTCTGTTGTGTCACAGCCTTCAGGTCTCTTCTGCAGCTTTGATGGCATGCCCGCCGAAGCCTGCACGTTGCGCGTTCACAATCCTGCCGGCGAATGAGTCTTTTTGACGACTGCGGAAACGCATCTGCAGCGCCAGGGTCAGTACCGGTGCCGGAACACCCAGATCAATCGACTCATTGACTGTCCAGCGCCCCTCTCCTGAATCATCCATCCAGTCAGAGAGCGTGGAAAGATCACCATTTTTCTCCAGTGCATCTCCGGTCAGATCCAGTAGCCATGAACTAACCACGGAGCCATGCTGCCAGACACGTGAAATCTGATGCATATCCAGATCAAACTCCTCTTTGGCCCGCATCAGCTCAAACCCTTCAGCAAAGGCCTGCATCATGCCGTATTCGATGCCGTTATGGACCATTTTAACAAAATGGCCTGAACCGACCGGGCCCATATGACCCCAGCCCTTACCGTCATCAGATGCCAGTGTGGTCAGTGCCGGGGCAATCAGGTCAATGGCCAGCTTTTCACCGCCAATCATCAGGGAGTAACCATTTTTCAGACCCCAGACGCCACCGGAGGTGCCACAATCAGCAAACAGCACCCCCTTTTCTGCCAGTTCAACACCCCGGCGCTGCCCCTCTTTATAATTGGAATTGCCGCCATCAATGATCAGATCACCGGCTTCAACACCCGCTTCCAGCAGGGCAGCAATGCCTGAATCAACAAACTGATGCGGAACCATTACCCAGATAGCGCGCGGTGCTTCAAGCCTGGAAATCAGGTCGGCCAGATCAGATGCGGCTGTTACGGAACTGAATTCCGCCTGCAGTGCCTTGCCCGGTGCGGCATCAACATCATAAGCAATAATTTCATGCCCACCCTCTGCCAGTCGCCTGACCATATTACCGCCCATACGGCCCAAACCAATCATTGCCAGCTTCATATGATGCTCTCCTTAATCAACAGGTTATTAAAAACAGTCCGGCAAAACCGGGAGCAACCGTGCTGCCCCGTTTCTATACAGCGGAACGGACAGGGTCACGGATCAGATCAGAACCCTGTTTACATCTTCAGGGTTGAACTTCTGCTTATCAACTCTCAGGTAGGCCATGCTGTCTTCAACAACCACCTTGGCCTCATGAACGCCGGCAACAGCCAGAAGGCGGCCAGCCAGTGAGTCGCTATCATCAAGCAGTGCCTCATCCAGATGAACCAGATGGCTGGACAGGTAGGAAGGAACGCGCATGCCGGCTGCAATCACGATCCACACCAGTGCCGCAATGGCACAGGCATAAAAAACACCCTGCACTCCGAATGCGCCATAGGCAATTCCGCCAAAAGAGCCGCCTATAAAGGCACCGAAGAACTGGGATGTGGAGTAGACCCCCATTGCAGTACCCTTGGCATCGACAGGGGCCATACGGGATATCAGTGATGGAAGGCTTGCCTCCAGTGCATTAAAGGCAACAAAAAAGAGCAGCAGCCCTGCACCGACAGCAAAGAGTGACCCGTGAAAAAGGCCGAGCATACACTCAGCCAGCACCATTAAGCCGACACAGAAGAGAAACACCTCTTTCATTTTCCGCTTTTTCTCGGCAATAATAATCAACGGCACCATACCAAACACCGACAGCACGAGGACGGGAAGATAGAACCATGCATGTTCCTGGCTCGGCAGGCCGAGGAAATCACGCAGCACAAAGGGAAGGGCTGTGAACATGGCCATCATAATGCCGTGCTGAATCATGATGCCCAAATCAAGCCGGAGCAGCTGGCCGTCAAAAATCACCTGTTTGAACTGGGCGGGAACGGTCTCGGTATCCCGGTGCAGATAACAGTGTTCAGGGTCAGGATCAGGAACAATCAGGTAGAGTACCCCGATACCTCCAATGGCAAGCACTGCCGTAAGCCAGAAAATTCCGGCCACCCCGAAAACATTACTCAGGAACGGGCCCATAACGAGTGCCAGGGTAAAAGACATACCTATGGATACACCCATAATCGCCATCGCCTTGGTGCGGTGCTCTTCACGGGTAAGGTCAGCAAGAAGCGCCATCATTGCCGCGGCAATGGCCCCTGCTCCCTGAATGGCACGGCCAACAATAACACCCATAATCGAGTCTGAGGCTGCGGCAACAACGCTGCCGATGGCAAACAGTAACAGCCCGACCGTAATAATCGGTTTGCGTCCAAGGCGATCAGAGAGCATGCCGAATGGAATCTGAAACAGGGCCATGGTCAGGCCGTAGATGCCCAGCGCAATACCGATCAGCATGGGTGTAACACCCTCAAGACCTTCCGCATAGAGTGAAAACACAGGGAGGATCATGAACAGTCCCAGCATGCGAAGGGCATAAATGCCAGCCAGCGAAAAGGTTCCGCGACGTTCGATTGAATTCATTTTTCCCGATCCTTCCGGTTAAACTTTTGCCGGACGCAGTGAGCTCAATGTGAACAGGGCTGTTGAAAAGAGCAGCATCGATCCACCCTGATGAGCCACGCCGAGAGAGACCGGAACAACCAGTAACAGCGTAGCAACACCCAGGGAAAACTGCACAACGGCCATAATCAGCATCAGGTTGAAACCAAGCCTTGCCCGGTCAGCCAGTTCGTATTTTTTCGCATGAAACCAGAGCCCTGCCACACACAGCAGCACCAGCTCGGCGAGAATCCGGTGATTAAACTGTACAGCTGCCATATTCTCAAAAAAGTTAAGGTAGAACGGGGAGATCATGCCATACCCTTCAGGTATGAAACGGCCATCCATCAGAGGAAATGTGTTGTATGTAAAACCGGCCTTAAGACCGGCCACAAAGCCACCGGCGGCAATTGTGACTGTAATCAGCAGTGTTAACCAGCCAACCATACGGCGTAGCGGTTTCACATCATAAAGGGATGCCTCACTTCTCGGATAGAGCAGCCCGATAGCCACCCAGAAGATGTATGCAAAGATGGCAAATGCAGCCATCAGGTGTGCCGTCAACCGGTACTGGCTGACATGCGGGTTATCAAAACCACTGCTCACCATGTACCAGCCCAGAACCCCCTGCAGTCCACCGAGTATAAACATGATAACCAGCTGCGGGCGAAGTGATTTCTGAATCTTGCCGGCAAACAGGAAGTAGAGGAATGGAAGCAGGAAAAAGAGCCCGATCAGGCGGCCCCATACCCGGTGCACATACTCAAGCAGAAAAATGCCCTTGTAACCCGCCAGATCCATGTCCGGGTTGAGCTCATGAAATTCCGGGATTTTCCTGTAGTGGGTAAATGACTCCAGCCACGCAGCTTCGGTTAGCGGAGGAATCCACCCCATCAACGGGTCCCATGTCATCATGGAGAGTCCTGAATGGGTCAGCCGCGTTGCACCGCCAATCACCAGCATGATAAAAATGGAGACGCAGACGAAAAGCAGCCAGTAGGCAATCTGTCTGTCTGTTCGGGTTTGATTGTTTTCCATCATTCTGATTCTAAACCTCGCTTCCGCCGGCTACTGAAGTATTGTCGCTGCGTCCTCTGATGATGGCCGGAAGCACCACGATGGCAAACAGCAGGCCGCTGAGTACTGCAACGGCACCACCGATTCCGACCAGATTTTGTGGGGTAATAAAAGCAAAGCCGATATCCCCGATATCCTGTGTGGTTCCAACCACCTTTCGCTTCATGCCGTGCCCGCCACCCCATGCCAGGCCGACAATGTGCGCAAACTGGCCGATTGCATAGGTGTAAACCTGAATCTTTGCCCACTTCAGGTTTGGAGATGCATAACCGAACTGTGGTAGCCAGTAGTAGGTCATGGCCATAAATGCCATTGTCACCGCAACGATTGAGCCATGATAGTGGGCGGTGATCAGCGTGCTGCTCTCACCGATAAAGAGCCCCAGGACTCCACCCACTGCAAACAGGCCGATAGAGAAGAGCAGTGACATATAGAGGTGGTGGTTTCTCTCTGTCGGCCTCTCAGCATACAGGAGACCCCAGAAGACCATCAGGCCGATAAAGAATGGCGCCACTCCATTACCATCACGCATGAGCCAGACATACCAGGTGGTAAATGCGGGGTCGCTCAACTCAAGAGTCAGAAACGGCCACGGTGCGATCAACACACAGAGCACACCAATCATAAACAGCCCCATGACCAGCTTCGGGCCACCGGGGATTTTCGCCCCGCAGATAGAGGCCAGCCAGAGCCAGCAGACCAGCAGAAGTGCCGTATGGGTAAACTGAAGTATGTGACCGCCTGCCCAGAAGAGCAGCTCATAGTAGGCACGCCCCTCAAGGCCTTCCGGCATCACCAGAAAGGCCCAGATCAGGACGATAATGGCAACCAGCCCTGCCAGGGCCGCACTCCAGACACCGAACTGAACGGCACCGGTCTCATCCGGCCTGAAAACATCCCTGAATGAAACAGCAATCAGTCCACGCAGTGTTAAAAGGAGAATGCCAAAACCAAAAAGCAGCAACCCGTTTCTGAAGTAGCTGTTATTCTCAAGCATGGGAACATAGTTATTGGTCAGCGGATTGGCATCGGCAAGCAGCGGTGCAATACCGGCAAACACACCACCCAGAACCACCAGCAGCATGGCAAGCTTGCTCCAGACCAGCCCCCTGCCGTTAGAGCTCAGCGTCCAGAACACCCCGGCAATGGCCAACAGCCACCAGAGAACCGTGAAATCGACGTGCAGCACAAGCATTGTGTAGAAGGAAAATGAATCCTTCCATGGCATATCGTAGGTCGTGCGGGCCAGTGCCAGCAGCAGCGGATAGACACCGGACGCGAGCAGGAAGCCCACAGCCACTGTCAGCCAGCCGGCGGCAACTCTTAACTGTTCACCCTCAACTTTTGGCAGTGAGTAGTCTCTGTGCATGCTTATTTTCACCTTATCCCGCCTGTTTATATGGCGGCGAACCTTAGCACTGCAATCTTTTCAGCGCAGCAGCTTTTTTATATCTGTTCAGGGGCAATGGTGGCAATGAGGTTCATTCAGTGACAATCAACCTGCCGACCATGGATTCATGCCCATATCCACAGAACTCACTGCAGACCATATCAAACGTGCCCGCCTTCTCCGGTCTGAATGCAACACTTCTGATCTCACCGAGGTTGATCGTCTCCTTCAACTTCAACTCACGCACGGCAATACCGTGCCTTATCTCATTCGATGTAAGCTTAAGCTGGTAGCTCTTGCCTTTTTCAAGCTCCAGCGTGAATCGCCCGAAATTATAGGCGCGGGCAAGAATATAGACATCGGAACCCGCAGGAGGGTGAACAACCGGCCACCCCTTTTCATCCACCCTGACCGTATACCCGGCAACCATCTCATCGATATGTGCAGTGAAGTCAGCCAGCTGCTCTTTGGTGATTTTCACCTTCGCAACCTTTGTCTCGGGGTCGCCACCCAGCAGCTTCATGGTGGCTGCACCAACCATGATTGCAATAATCACTATCGTGGCCAGCAGCAGTGGGTAGTTAAGACTCTCTTTTCCATCCGAATCGCTCATCAATCACCTTCCAGAGTTTGGCGCAGACTAATCCGTAGCTGCCCGCATGCATAGGCAGAGCCGGACTTTATCTGCTATGTTGAGAAAATCAGGGTGTGAACCCGCTTATATCAAATATGGAGCCTGCAAACAGATGTTTCAGAAACCGGATTTCAGCCCGTCAAACAGCTTCGTTATTGCGATCATTGCCGCCCTGTTGATGACCATCATGGGTGCTGTTGTGGCGATGTGGTATCTCAGAACATTCACTCAGGCAGAGGTGAGAATGGGTGTCTCGGAGCCCTATCACATCGCTTACATATTCAATGTTGGCCCCTATGACAGGATTGGCGGGGTCTTTGAAGAGGTTGCGATGTATCTTCGCCAGGCCAACATTGAACCCGGAATTCCGTGTGTTTTGCTGATGGATGGAGCCGGTGTTCATGAAAGTGAGCGCCGCAGCAAAGTTGGATACCTGATTTCCCGGCATGTCCGTCCGCCTGCACCGCTTGAGTCCGAAACCCTGCCACAGCGGGATGTCGTGATCGCCACATTCAGAGGTGGTGTAACAACAGGGTCATACAGGGGCTATCAGGCCATGAGCGAGTGGGCCAAAAAGCATGGCTACAGACTTTCACTGCCTGCACTTGAGATCTATCAGAACGACGGGGTTACAGAGTATCAGCTTGGTATTTCCGGCGTGGCTGACAAACAGCCCTGACCGTCAAATCAGCAACAGATTACCTCAGGCGGTGTTTCAGACCGCGTCGAATACCAGAGCACTGAACAGAAGTACGAAATAGATCAGTGAGAAGGCGAACACACGCATGTCGCAATCACGGTCCGAGAGCAGAAAACGTACAGCCGTAAACAGGAATATGGCGCTGAGAACAATCGAAGTCGCCAGATAGTAAATGCCGGCCATCTCGAAGAAGTAGGGCAGCGTCGCAACCGGCACAAGCACAGCTGTATAGACAGCAATGCGAACTTTTGTGGCAAAGACACCACAGGCGACAGGAATAACGGGAACATTGGCCCGTGCATAATCTTCACGATATTTAAGTGCCAGGGCCAGAGCGTGCGGCTGTTGCCAGACCACCATGATGGCAAAAAGAATCCAGGCAGGCGCACCGAGCTCTCCGGTCACAGCTGCGTAACCGACCATCGGCGGAACAGCACCTGCGATTCCACCCAGCTGGTTTGCCCACGGTGTTGTACGCTTGGTCATCATCGTATACACCACAGCGTAACCAATAACGCCGACAGCAGTGGTGAGGGCTGCCAACGGGTTAACCACATAAGCCATCATGGCGACAGAACCTGCACACATCAGAACTGCAACCGTGGTCACCTGCTTAACCGGCAGAACATCCAGAGCCATTACGCGGCCGCTGGTTCTTTTCATCACGCGGTCGATATCCCGGTCGTAGACATTGTTAATCATACAGGAGCCTGCAGTTGCCAGCCCGAGGGTCAGAAAGGTCCAGAAAATGACGCTCCAGTCCGGTAGAATGCCGTGATTACCGAAGTAGATGCCGGTCAGGGCTGCCACAAGTGTCAGGCCGACAATACCGAGTTTGGCCGTGGAGATATAGGCGGATAGAGCGGAAGGGCGCTCCCGGGTTTGTACTAGAACCTGTTCAGTCATGACCTGCCTCCCCGTCTGTTCTTATTCAGTGAACCATGGCGAATATAAATACCCTTGCCTGCCGTGACAAGGGTGAAGCCATAAAACGAAATGTAGTCCCTGCAGGGAGTTTGGCAATTGATCCAGGTCAATGAATGGAGAGTTGACGCTTATCGGACCGGTCGGTTTTATAACAGATAAAAGCCAATATCTGTAATCTCCTGTAGTCTCCGTAGTGTATATGGAAACAGCTGAATTTCAATCGCTGCCTGCGCATGTCCGGGCCTTCACAGACCCCCGGTTTTATCCGCATCCGGCTCCGGAGATCACCATGCTTCAGACCCATATCTCATGGGTTTTTCTGGCCGGGGCTTTTGTCTATAAAATAAAGAAACCTCTGAACCTCGGTTTTCTCGATTTCAGCACCCCTGAAAAGCGACTGCAGGCCTGTCGTGACGAGCTCAGGCTGAACCGGCGACTGGCAGCAGATATATACCTGAATGTGCTGCCTCTATCCCGGCATGGTGACGGATACCTGCTGGGAAGTGACCTGCGGCAGCATCAGGATGCGGTCGACTACTGCGTTAAAATGGTTCGCTTTGACCAGCACGATCTCTTTGATGTACGGCTGATGGAGGGAAGATTTGACCCCGTATGGATGGATCAGCTGGCCACGACCATTGCCTGCTTCCACCGGGATGCGGAGAGCTCGCCCGGCATCCGCCATTTCGGGGCGCCTGAGTTTCTGCAGAGCCATATGGAGGCAAGTCTGACATATGCAGAGCAGGCTTCCGGGCCGGATGTCCCACCCCTGCTGCTCTCCACCCTGAAGAGAAAAAGTGGGGCGTGCCTTGACAGGCTCAGCAGCAGTATCAGAGAGAGGCAGAAGCGCTTCGTAAAAAACTGCCATGGTGATCTTCACCTGAAAAACATCACACTGTTTAACAACAGGCCGACACCGTTCGACTGTATCGAGTTCAGCGATGAATTCCGCATGATCGACACCATGAACGATGTCGCATTTCTTGTGATGGACTGTGAATCCGGAAACAGAAGTGACCTCGGCTACCGGTTTCTCTCACGTTATCTTGAACAGAGTGGTGATTATGACGGGCTTGAACTTCTTCCCCTCTACCTCTCATACAGGGCGGGTGTTCGCGGCAAGGTCTCCTGCCTGCTGTTGAATGAGACCGGTGATGCGCCCGGACCGGGCAGTAACAGCTCGGCAGCCCTGCACCGGGATATACACCACTACTACACCATGGCAGCGCAGTATCTGACAGGCATGCAAAAACCGGAGCTGTTTATCATCGGCGGGCTCTCAGGCAGCGGTAAAAGCCATCTGGCACTGCTGGGGCTGCAATATATAAGTGCCGTCATTATCCGCTCGGATGCGACACGAAAGCGTATTGCGGCAGATCACCCCGGGCTTCCCCTCTACGGCAATGAGATGCACAGGCTTACCTACCGGGCCATGTTCGATGCGGCAGAGAAGACACTTGCAGCCGGCTTCTCTGTTATTCTTGATGCGACATTTCTCCACCCGGCAAGCCGTGAGCATGCCACAGCCCTGGGCAGTGCCCGGGGCGTACCGTGGCACTTCTACTGGCTCGATATTGATGAGCAGACCTTAAGGGAAAATGTTGGCCGACGGCAGGCAGAGAGCCGGGACATCTCTGATGCGGACCTCGAAGTACTGGAGGGACAGCTGGCCGGCTACAGACGCCCCGCTGAACCCTGTATTGAGTTTATCCCGGACAGTGACCACTGGCCGCAGGCGAGGGACTCCTGAGAGGACTCCGTTTCAGGTCCAGACAAACAAAAAACGTTACAAAACCTCAGCTGCATATGCAGCAAGGCGGGAGCGTTCGCTCTCCTTTAACATGATCTGGCCTGAATGGGCCCAGCCGGCAAACTGCATCGCTACCAGCGAGAGTCCGTTACTGTGTGATGTCAGGTACGGGGTATCAATCTGGGCATTGTTACCAAGAATAATGATTTTTGACCCCTCACCCATCCGTGTCACAATGGTTTTCATCTGGTGTGGCGTCAAATTCTGCGCCTCATCCACAATCAGCCATGTTTTGGTGAAGGTTCTTCCCCGGGCAAAAGAGAGTGAGGCAATTTCGATACGGTGTTCTCCCAGTATGGATGCCAGATCCTGCGCCTCTTCACCCAGCAGGAAAGAGAGATTGTCGGTAATTGCACCCATCCAGGGTTCCATCTTCTCCCGCTCGGTTCCCGGCAGAAAGCCGATATCCTGACCCATCGGCACAGTCGCACGTGTTACCAGAATTTTATCATAGCCGCCGACATCCAGTGTCTGATGCAATCCGCAGGCAAGTGCCAGCAGTGTCTTGCCGGAGCCGGCAAGCCCCAGCAGCGTGACAATATCAATTTCAGGATCCATCAGCAGATTCATGGCCATATCCTGCTCCAGGTTTCTTGCCTGAACCCCCCAGACTGCATGGCGCTCGCTGCGGTAGGAGTAGGAGTCATCCATTTTGACAACCCGGCTCTCCCCATCAACCTCCATACAGCGGTAGGCGAGTTCCCGATCCCCGGGGGGAAGGATAAAACTGTTAAGATATGGAAGCTGCATCTCACCGGGCCATGTCACCGTGTAGCGATTGCCATGCTCAAGCCCCTCCACCTTCATATCCTGAGCCATCGCCCCCCAGGCTTCATCATCCACCCTGACCTGACCGCCGGAGAGCACATCGAGATCATCAACCACCCGGTCGGATCGATAGTCCTCGGAAACCAGCCCCACCGCGCGTGCCTTGATACGCAAGTTGATATCTTTGGAGACCAGAATGACATCACGGCCCGGATGCTCCTTCTGCAGCGACATGGTTACGGCAAGAATCCGGTTGTCGCCGTAGTTGCGTGCAAATGACTCCGGCAGCAGATCACCCACATCGTGGCTTATATGGAAAAAAAGACGCCCGCCACCCGGCAGAGGACACCCCTCCTCCATATTGGCAACATTACTGATCTCATCGAGATAACGGGAGACCTCACGCACATTGCGGGCCAGTTCATCAAAGCCCCGTTTTACCTTGTCCATCTCCTCCAGCACAACAACGGGAAGAACAACATCGTGTTCATCGAAGCGGCTTAGTGAATGGGGGTCATGAATAAGAACATTGGTATCGAGGACATAAATCTTGCGTTCATCCGGTGCTATCAAGGCGTACTCCTTTGCCTGAAATTCGACCATGGTAGCGTGGCAGAAATCGGCCGGGATGCAAGCTGATATTACGTCTGAATCGCCCCTGACAAATGCTTGACAACCATCCAGTGCAGGGCATCATTCGGCGCGTTCGCGGGTATAGCTCAGCTGGTAGAGCGCGACCTTGCCAAGGTCGAGGTCACCGGTTCGAACCCGGTTACCCGCTCCATATTAAAGGGGCCTTCGGGCCCCTTTTTTTTAGAATTGGTTGATATCGTACGGCAGGGTGGCTCAGTGGTACGGCGGAGGACTGCAAATCCTTTATTCGCGAGTTCGATTCTCGCCCCTGCCTCCAATTTTCAATATCCAACATATCTTCTTGCCCTGTCTGCATGAGTTGGCATCATGCTCCCATGTAGATTCCCATGCCGGGATGGTGGAACTGGTAGACACAAGGGACTTAAAATCCCTCGGAGAGTAATCTCTGTGCGGGTTCGACTCCCGCTCCCGGCACCAGTGCTCATCTACACGGGAGGCCCGCCATGGAAGAGACGATGCAGGAAGGTCTATGTCTGCGTATCTACCTGTCTGAATCGGACAGAATTGACGGCAAACCGGCAGTAGAGGCAATCCTTGAACTCTGTCAGGCGTGCGGTCTGAAGGCCGTATCCGTGCTTCGCGGCATTGAGGGGCTGGGTGAGCACGGCATTCACTCCACATCATTTCTCTCCCTCTCAAGCAGCCTTCCGCTGCTGGTGGAGGCCATCGACAGCAAAGCGCTGATTGAGGCCGCTGTTGAACAGCTGAGGCCACATTTGATTGGTAAATTCGTGGCAATCTGGCCAGTATCACTGCTGAGGACACCCTGAAAAACTCAGGGTATCCGTGCAGGTCATGGATGGCCTGCCACAACCCGGCAGGAGAGCAGGGGTTGGACGGCGTAAGCCGCCTTTAGGCGAGAAGCAGGATGCCGCAAGTCAAATCGGAAACGTAAGTGACTGATTTGTAAGCGAAAGTAAAACCACGCTTTTTCTTTCGCGTCCTGATTTTTGCCAGGATGGCAATAAATCAGCATCTCCCTAAGAGATCATCAGAGGTAAAAATCATGCGTGAAGTCTTTCGAAAAGTTCCACTGTTTTCAGAGCTCGATGATTCAGAGCTCGATGCCATTGTCGCGCTGGCTTCATCCAGCAACGTCCCCAAAAAAAGCATCGTGGTTCAGGAAGGTGAAATCGGCAACGCCCTGTTTGTAATCCTTAAAGGCTCGGTCAAAATCTCCTACTACACCTCCGATGGCCGTGAAGTGGTTCTCTCACTGCTGCAGGAGGGGTCTATCTTCGGTGAGATGGCTCTACTTGATAAGCAGCCCCGCTCTGCCACGGTCAGCACACTGGAAGACTCAAAGCTGGCTCAGATCCGCCAGAGAGACTTTGAACGTCTGCTGCTGAATCAGCCGCAGATTGCACTTAAACTGCTGACCGAGGTGGTATCCCGCCTTCGCCGCACCAGTACGGTGCTGGAACGGATCAGCACCATGGATGTGCCGCACCGTCTCTATGACTATATTCAGGACTACTGCAAACGGTTCGGAACAAAAGACGAAGAGGGCTACTGCGCCGTGAAACTGCAGACTCACCAGCTGATTGCCGATCAGCTATCAACCAGCCGCGAGACCATCTCCCGCGCCATCAGTGCCCTGAAAAAAGAGGGGATCCTGCTTCCATCGGAAGGCCGCGGTGAGGTGCGCGTAGATATGGATGCCATCGAAACCCTGCTCTTTGCCATCCAGTAACACCTGAAACGGCGTGATCCGTCAAGCTAGACGCTACTAACCAGCCCTGACATCGCCCCTCACATCGCCCGAACAGCAATAAAACCGAGGATAAGAATCAGGCCAACCGCCATACTTCTATTCCTGTGCGGTTGCCGTCTGATGACCAGCTTCATGGCAATGAGCAGTGGAATGGCGCCAAGGCATGCAAGTTTTGCTGCGCCCAACACAGATTCAGGCACTTCAATGGCAGGCAGCACCACGTAGGGGACAAACCACGAGATAAAAATAAGCAGCAGCTCAAAGCTGGAGGTGAGAAACACTTCACTGTTCCGCTTGAACTTCACCTTCAGAAAGGACCAGAGCAGCAGCAGGCCGCCAAACAGGAAGATGTATATATCCAGATTGAAAACATGGTATGTTGAAATGTTCCAGGCATACAGAATAGTGAAGCCGCACAGGTAGAAGAGGCCGTAAATGACACTCAGATGCTGTTGATGATCTCTCCATGGAAAAGCGATGGCAACAAAGGCCGCAAGCCCGAGCGTCAGCGCACCAAGGCTGGCCGGCACCGAATCAGCAATCAGCAACGGCAGGAAGAGCCCGAGGAATATCACTGAGGGGAGCAGCTTCATGCTGCGGCCCAGCAAATGGGCCAATATCCTTTTTTCTTCTTGTCCCTCGACAGAGGCACCAGAGATGTTATGGGTGTCAGAAATCTCATGGACGCCGGAGATTTCATAAATGCCGGAGATGTCAGATGCCACGTTCATTTTTTTATGCTCACATAGCGTCAGAAGAGAGTAGAGCAGAGCGGTGAGAGCGATCGCAAAGCCAAACTGCCAATGCTCCGGCATCTCTTTTACTGACAGGGCAAGCACGCCGAACAACACCACCCACGCATAGAGAATGGTCACGACAACTGAGTGAGGAAACCCCAAGGCAAGCAGGCGATGATGCAGGTGTGTATTGTCCGGACTCCCCGGGCTTACCCCCCGAACCACACGGCTCGTCATGACCCACATGGTATCGATAATCGGCAGTGCCAAAATGATTGCAATAGAGATCGGCAAAACACCTTCAGATTCACAGGTTCCCAGAATAATACTTACAGTGGCTATCGAAAAACCAAGCATCAGGCTTCCGGTATCACCCATAAACAGCCTGGCCGGGTGGCTGTTAAACTTCAGAAAGCCAAGCACTCCGGCAAAGAGCACAACAATGATGGTCAGACCACTCCATGCCTGAGCTATAAGGGCAAAAAAACCGAGAAAGAAACAGGCGATGACAACAATTCCTGCCGCAAGCCCATCCAGGCCATCAGAAAGATTAAAAGCATTGATCACACCCACCATACAGAAGAGCGTGACCGCATAGGCAAGCGGGCCTGAGACAGTGATTTCGCCAATACCAAGAATGTCTCCGAAAGAGGTGAGGCTCAGTCCGCTGAGTTCAATAAAGAGCAGGCAGGCCGCAGCCTGGCCGAACAGCTTGAAACGCGGACGGATCTGATAAACATCATCAGCCAGGCCCGTCATCATGATCACCAGAAGCCCTGCCATGAAGGCGACAATAACAGGCTCGAATTTCAGGAACATGGCCATGCCGACAAGGATGGAGAGAACCATGCCAAGGCCACCCAGGCGCGGCATCGGTTTCAGGTGAACGCTCCTGTCAACCGGCTGGTCAACTGCACCAAGATGAAAAGCCACCCGCATTGAAAATGGCGTGAACAGCAGTGACAGAATCAAAACCGTGAAAAACAACAATCCCAGATCTTCGAACAACGTGATTTCCTCTTTCTCTGAACAGCGCCAATCATAACTCAAGCAAGCTGACAAAAGTATAGCATAAACATGCTATACAGATTTGGTGCCGTACCCGATCTGCTCAACAATAATTTTCAGTGGCAATGACCATGCCCGGAGGCGGGTGGCGTTCAGAAACCACTGCACACAAATACTTGAGGTCATGGTCAGGAATTTGACCTGTCCCACCTTTGGTATAAAACTAATCTCGGAATGGCTATCCCACCTGCTAATTTCAGAGGAAGCCATCTAGAATAAGGATTAATATGACAATGCAGAATAAGCCTATACCAGTAATCACTGTTGTTATCCCAGCATTCAATGAAGCTGATCGAATTATTCATACATTAAGTCAGGTCAAACCGTTTGTTGATGAGATCATTGTAGTGGATGATGCAAGCATAGACTGTACTGCAAAGATTGCAGAGGAACATGGTGCTAAAGTATTCACTCAAACAGCAAACAGTGGTTACATAGCGGCCATCAAACGTGGCTTCAAAGAAGTTTCTGGCGATATTGTTATCACCATGGATGCCGATGGGGAGTTTCCAGCTCAAGCAATTCCTGAACTCATCAAGCCGATTATCGATGGTCATGCAGATATGGTTCAGGGAAGTCGAAATATTATACCCAGGCCATCAGAAAGAGTTCTGACATGGCTGGCTCAAAGAAAAGCTGAAGTGGGAGACTCCGGCACCGGTTTTAGAGCTATTAGAACTGATCTAGCAAAACAACTGGAGATCAAAGGAGCCTGTATCTGTGGTGTTCTCGCCTTAGAAGTAATCTCAAAAGGAGGCCGAATAATTGAAGTTCCCATTGAATTGCAACCCACAAATAAGCCGCGAAAAATTGCCTGGTTCCACTTTAAACAATTTTACTATCTTCTGCCGTGGATATTCAGAAACAAGACATGAAATCAAAACTAATTTCGATTAAAAAACTGAGGCAATTTACTTAGATTTTTCCAAATAAGCGCAAAAAAGCCACCCACATGATTTCGCTTAAGGGCTTTGTAATCCTCATAGGACTTTCTCAGGATGTTTTTCAAAGAGCGGTTACTTGCACCGCCCACGCGCATTTTCACAAGCACTTCTGGAATATAGCTGCACTTGAACTGTTCAGATCCAAGCACACGCAGCATAAAATCGTAATCAGCGGCTATATGATAAGATGTGTCAAATGATCCTAGCTGTTCGTAGATAGACCGACGCACATACAAAGTCGGATGTGGTGGCATCCAGCCTGACTTCAGCTTTCCGGAAGAGAACTCACCCGCCTTCCAGTATCGAATGACTCGATCTGGTTCAGCCTTATTCACATAGACCAGGTCACCATAGACAGCATCCACGGAGGCATCAGAAAATTGCTCTGCTACCTTTGAGAGCGCATGCTCATCTGCAAACAGGTCATCCGCATGCAGGAAACCGACAATCTCTCCCGAAGCATGAGCAATGCCCTTGTTCAGGGCATCGTAAATACCTCTGTCGGGTTCACTGACAAAGCAGGCCAGCCGATCACGATACGATTCGAGCAGTTCGCAGGTTCCGTCTGTCGAGGCTCCATCGATGACGATCAGCTCTACATCGGGATGCGACTGTCCCAGTACAGAGTCGATGGCATCACCGATCGTATCCCTGGCATTATATACAGCAGTAATAACTGAAATTTTCATTCAACCCTCAACCTATTAGCCACTGATCCCACAAATGAACACTGATTGTAATTCGTGTAGTTCGTCCCCCAGGGGGCCTCTCTCGCTATGCGATTCACCTTCTGTGCATTCGTGGCTAAACAATCTAATAGACCAGCCGCTTATGCTCTACGCGCTTGCCACCCATATTGATCAGATAGCCAAGTTTTATTCCAGTTGCTTTCAAATAATTCAGCAACTGTGCTTCATGAAGTCGAGTTAATTGGTCAACTGACTTTAGCTCAATAATAATCTTACCATCCAGTAGCATGTCGGCGTAATAACTTCCTACATGCTCACCCTTATACGAGACACTGATCTCCTTCTGTGTCTCGACGGGGATACCCATGATGCTGAACTCTTTAACCAGGGCATTCTCGTACACCTTTTCGAGAAATCCCGGACCAAGTACGTTATGCACTTCGAATACGGCTGACATCACCTTATATGACAGCTCCTTATAGAGAACCTCGGTCATCAACCCCTCACACAATCTTTAGCCACGAATGACACGAATTTCCACCAATGTTTTCTTCTTCATCCATTAATTGTTTCTCCCTTTATTCGTGTTCATTCGTGAAATTCGTGGCTGATGGTTTTAGCTCTGCCTCTCTATAAACCAGTCGCCCAAGACCAGCACATCCATCTTGGTGCGCAGGAAACAGTCCAGAGCCTCTTCGGGTTTGCATACCACAGGCTCATTTTCATTAAACGAGGTGTTGAGCACCATGGGAACACCGGTGATCTCTCTGAATGCAGAGATAAGGCCGTGGTATCGTGGGTTGGTATGGCTATAAACGGTCTGCAATCGGCCTGATCCGTCCGCATGGGTCACTGCAGGGATCTCTGATCTCTTC
>JAIPJD010000017.1 GCA_021734365.1 Mariprofundaceae bacterium
ACGGGAATGTTTTTCGTCGGCTGTTTCAGCGAGTCGGAGTAGACCATCTTCAGCGCTTTTTCACCCAGATGACGGCTCAGAACCGGCTTATACCCTTCCCTGAGCGTGGGCTTGAATACATAGGCCTCATCAGGGCTGACAGCCCCCTGTACCACATTCTCTCCCAGCCCGTAGGCGCCGGTAATGAATACGGCATTTCTGAAGCCGGTTTCGGTATCAATGGAGAACATCACACCTGCCGATGCAAGGTCACTTCTGACCATTTTCTGAACGCCTGCAGAGAGGGCGACCTTCATATGGTCGAACCCCTTATCAACCCGGTAGGAGATGGCACGGTTGGTAAACAGGGAGGCATATACGCGCCTGATACTCTCAATCAGGTGTGAGCTGCCGCGCACATTAAGGTAGGTCTCCTGCTGCCCTGCAAAGGATGCATCGGGAAGGTCTTCAGCCGTAGCGGAGCTTCTGACCGCTACAGCCAGGGGGTTCTCACCATATTCGCCCGTAAGCTCCGTGTAGGCGGCAATGATCTCCGCTTCAAGGTCGGGTGGCATGCCGGCATGGGCAATGATGTCACGGATATGGGAGCCGCAGCGGGCGAGCGCCTTCACATCACGGGTATCGAGCCCCGCCAGTGTTGCGGCGATCTCATCTTTAAGCCCGTTATATTCCAGGTAGTGCCAGTAGCCCTCTGCCGTGGTGGCAAAGCCGTTGGGCACTTTAATGCCCTTATCTGTCAGCTGCCGGTACATCTCACCCAGCGATGCATTCTTGCCTCCGACCATGGGTACGTCGGAGAGTTTCAACTCACGAAAGAAACGGATATATTTCATCTTAAGCTCCCGAAAAACATCAACAGTCCCGCACTGCTATTATAGGCAACTATTCCGCGGTAATGAAGCGCATGCATATCTGGTCTATAGTTGACGGCGGGTTTGACGCTTGTCGTGCAGTAAAGCGGCCTGCCTGGAGGGTTTCGGATGCAGATAGGTGTGCCAAAAGAGATCAAGAATGGTGAACATCGTGTTGCCATAACACCCGACGGGGTCAGGGCACTTGTCGCTGATGGCCATCGGCTGCTTATCCAGGCCGGTGCCGGTGCCGATAGCGGCTTTGCTGATGATCTCTATCGCCGTGCCGGTGCGATGCTCACTGAAAAGGCTGAAGAGGCATGGGGCTGCGAGCTGGTCGTTAAGGTAAAAGAGCCGCTTGCTGAAGAGTACCGCTATTTGAATGCCGATTCCGGACTGTTCACATTCCTGCATCTGGCCGCGGTTCCGGAACTTACCCGGAAACTGCTTGATGCCCGGGTTCGATCCATTGGTTATGAGACGGTTGAGCCTGATCAGGGTGGCCTCCCCATTCTGGCACCGATGAGCAAGGTGGCCGGCCGCGTTGCCATGCTGATGGCGGCACGACTGCTTCAGTTCGGTTCAGTTCATGGCCATCTGCTCGAGGGCGTCCGGCATAAAGGCATATTGACGGGCGGTATCAGGGGTGTGGATGCATGCAGGGTGGTGATACTCGGTGGCGGTAATGTCGGCCGCCATGCTGCATATGTGGCAGCAGGGCTTGCTGCAGAGGTGGTGGTGCTGGACCATAACCTGGCGTGCATCGATCATCTCAACGGCCTGTTTGGCGTCGGCGTTCAGGCAAGCCTCTATGCGGAATCAGATCTGGGCCTGCTCCTCTCCGAAGCGGATGTAGTGATCGGAGCCGCACTGATTCCGGGTGAGCATGCGCCGCAACTGATCACCGGAGCGATGGTTGAATCGATGCAGAGCGGTACCGTTTTCATGGATGTAGCCATTGATCAGGGCGGCATCAGTGAAACCAGCCGGGTGACCTCCTATGATGATCCGGTTTACGCTGTTCACGGCGTTATTCACAGCTGCCTGCCGAATCTGCCGGCCTCTGTACCGAGAAGCAGTACGCAGGCACTGGTGGCGGCATCGCTTCCCTACCTGAAAACAGTGGCCAATGAGGGGCTGGAGGGGGCCATTGAGAAGAGTGCCGCCCTGAAAAGGGGCGTGAACACATGGGACGGTGAGATCGTTCATGCCGGTGTGCTGAAGGCATTTTCCAGCCGGTAGATATATGGGCAACGCTGCTCTGCTGCTCTGTACGAATTTGAATATGTGACCATTCGATGCAAGAAGCTTTAATGGAGCCTGCAACTCGGCTATGATTCGGCGCCGGTGGGGAAGCTGTGGGCTTTCCCGTTTTTTTGCGAGTCTGATACAGGTTATTGCCGATCGACAGAGTTCTTTTTACCAGGGAGCAGTATTCTTTCATGCCACGCCGTAACGACATTCAATCCATTATGATTCTGGGAGCCGGGCCGATTGTGATTGGCCAGGCCTGTGAATTTGACTACTCCGGCGTACAGGCGTGCAAGGCCCTGAAAGAAGAGGGGTTCCGGGTGATTCTGGTCAACTCCAATCCCGCAACCATCATGACCGATCCCGAATTTGCCGACGCGACCTATATCGAGCCGGTAACATGGGAAGTGGTTGCCAAAATTATCGAAAAAGAGCGTCCGGATGCGATCCTGCCCACCATGGGTGGCCAGACCGCATTGAACTGCGCACTCTCCCTGAACAAACACGGTATTCTGGAAAAATTCGGTGTGCAGCTCATCGGTGCGCAGCCTGACGCCATTGATATGGCTGAGGATCGCGAACGTTTCAAAGAGGCCATGGACAGAATAAATCTGGATATGGCGCGCGGGGGCTTTGCGCACTCGATGCAGGAGGCGCGTGAGCTGGCAAATGAGATCGGTTATCCGATCATTATCCGTCCATCATTCACCCTTGGCGGCTCCGGTGGCGGCATCGCCTATAATCCCGGGGAGTTTGAGCAGATTGCGCAGTCCGGCCTGGATGCGAGTCCGACCGATGAGATTCTTGTAGAAGAGTCCATTATCGGCTGGAAAGAGTATGAGATGGAGGTGATGCGCGACTGCAACGATAACTGCGTCATCATCTGCTCCATTGAGAACTTTGATGCGATGGGTGTTCACACCGGCGACTCCATCACCGTGGCTCCGGCCCAGACGCTGACCGATAAAGAGTACCAGCGCATGCGTGATGCCTCGATTGCCTGCCTGCGTGAGATCGGTGTCGAAACCGGTGGTTCCAATGTTCAGTTTGCCGTCAACCCGGAAGACGGCCGTTTGATCATGATCGAGATGAACCCGCGTGTTTCACGCTCATCCGCACTGGCTTCCAAGGCGACGGGATTCCCCATTGCCAAGATTGCAGCCAAGCTGGCTGTGGGTTACACGCTTGATGAGATTCGCAATGATATTACCGGCGAAACATTCGCAGCCTTCGAGCCGACGATTGATTATGTGGTAACCAAGCTGCCGCGCTTTGCGTTTGAGAAGTTTGATGGCGCTGATACGCGTCTGACCACGCAGATGAAGTCAGTCGGTGAGGTGATGGCGATCGGGCGCACCTTCAGTGAATCGCTGGGCAAGGCGATGCGGGGGCTGGAGACCGGCTCCTGCGGATTTGACTTCACCCTGCCACAGGCTGGTGATGCTGAACTGTTCCTGCAGGAGAAGCTGGCTGTGCCGGGAGCCGAACGGCTCTGGTGGGTTGGAGAGGCGTTGCGGCTTGGTGCTGAAGGGGGATGGAGTGAAGCGCGCGTTTTTGATGTGACCCGCATTGACCCATGGTTTATCCGTGAAATTTCGGCGGTCATCAGGCTGGAAGTCTCGTTGACCGGCCGCAATGCTGCATCGATGAGCCGGGATGAGTGGAGAGGCGCCAAACGTGAGGGGCTCTCTGATATGCGACTGGCCGGGCTGCTTGATTGCAGCGAGGCCGAAGTGCGCCATGCACGCATGCGTGCGGGTGTCCTGCCGGTATTCAAGCGCGTGGATACCTGTGCGGCTGAGTTTGAGGCCAATACCCCGTATCTCTACTCAACCTATGAGGATGAGTGTGAGGCCCGTCCGACAGAGAAGCAGAAGATTATGGTGCTTGGCGGCGGGCCGAACCGGATCGGGCAGGGGATCGAGTTTGATTACTGCTGCGTGCATGCAGCCTTTGCGCTCTCCGAGGATGGTTATGAGACCATCATGGTCAACTGCAATCCTGAGACCGTATCAACCGATTACGACACCTCGGATCGACTCTATTTTGAGCCGCTTACATTTGAAGATGTGATGGCGGTTGTTGATGTTGAGAAGCCCGCTGGCGTGATTGTCCAGTTCGGCGGCCAGACACCGTTGAAGCTGGCAGAATCACTGGAGGCTGCCGGTGTTCCGATTATCGGCACCAGCCCGGATATGATTGATCTGGCCGAAGATCGCGAGCGCTTCCAGCAGCTGCTTCATGATCTTAAACTGCTGCAGCCTGATAATGGTACCGCCCGCTCCACCGAAGAGGCGGTCACCGTTGCCAATGCGATCGGTTACCCGGTGGTGGTGCGCCCATCCTATGTGCTCGGTGGCCGGGCAATGCAGATCGTTCACAATGAGAAGGGGCTGCTGCGTTATATGAAGGAGGCCGTGCAGGCATCACCTGATCATCCGGTGCTTCTCGACCGTTTTCTTAATCAGGCCATTGAGCTGGATGTGGATGCGCTGGCTGATGGCAAACGTGTCGTGATTGGCGGCATCATGGAGCATATCGAAGAGGCGGGCGTGCACTCAGGCGACTCTGCCTGCTGCCTGCCACCGCACTCGATTTCCGACAGCGTTATTGTTGAGGTTCGCCGTCAGACTGAGGCTCTGGGACTGGCCCTGAATGTGAAAGGGCTGCTCAATATTCAGTTCGCCATTCAGGGTGAGACGATCTATGTGCTGGAAGTAAACCCGCGCGCATCACGCACGGTTCCGTTTGTATCCAAGGCAACCGGCAAACCACTGGCCAAAATCGCGGCAAGAATCATGGCCGGCCAGTCACTGGATGAGCAGGGCATCTCTGAAATTCCTCAGCCCGGCGATTTCCGGGCTGTGAAAGAGGCCGTATTCCCGTTTGTGAAATTTCGCGGTGTGGATCCGTTGCTGAGTCCGGAAATGAAATCTACCGGTGAGGTGATGGGCATCGCCAGCTCTTTTTCTGCGGCTTTTTCCAAGGCGCAGCTGGGAGCCGGTGTACGACTGCCGGAGTCAGGACGGGTATTTATCTCGGTTCGTGAAGGCGATAAGGGCCATGCGGTTGAGATCGGCCGCATCCTTGCCGGTGCCGGCTTTGAGCTATTGGCGACCAGTGGTACACACAGAGCCCTGGCTGCTGCGGATTTGGCAGCCGAGAAGGTTGCGAAGGTGATTGATGGTGTTCGCCCCCATATCGTCGACAGGCTGCTCAGTGATGATGTGGATCTGATCATCAACACCACTGAGGGTGAGCAGGCCATCATAGACTCGAAGTCGATTCGTCAGGCAGCACTGGACCGCGGTATTGCCTATTTTACAACCATGGCCGGAGGGCTTGCCGCTGCACAGGCAATTGCCGGTCATTCGGATGTCACGGCTGTGAAAAGTATTCAGGAATATCATAAGGATGGGAAATAGAATGGAACGAGTGCCGATGACAAAACAGGGTGCGGAGGCTCTGCGAAAAGAGCTGACCTACATGAAAGGCGAGAAGCGGCATAAAATCATTGCCAATATTGAAGAGGCACGCGCCCATGGCGATCTCTCCGAAAATGCCGAGTACCATGCGGCTAAAGAGGAGCAGGGCATGAATGAGTCGAGGATTAAAAATCTGGAAGACAGACTTGCCCGTGCGCAGGTGATCGACCCCGCAACGGTCAACAGCGAGCGGATTGTTTTCGGCGCAACGGTCACCATGATTGATTGTGAAAGCGAAAAAGAGGTGACTTACCAGATTGTGGGTGAGGATGAGGCCGACATTGAATCCGGTAAGATTTCAGTAACATCTCCAATCGCACGGGCCCTGATCGGTAAAGAAGAGGGTGATGACACTGTTGTGCATGCTCCGAGCGGTGAGCGTGAGTACGAGATTCGTGAGGTTACTTATCAGTAATTCTGCCAGATACGGTCAGGGCTTGCGTGCCTTGACCTCTAATCGCTTCGCAAGCGTGATTCCCGGCATCATCCCTCGCCCTGCCTTGCAGCCGTTCAAACGGCTATCCTGCCTTTTTGTCAGTTGCCACCCATGCATGGGTGGAAGGGTGACTTTCAGGTGTTGTTAGAGGTTATCTATGAAATTTGAGTGCATTCGCGCAGCTTCTGTACGGCTTATGCTTGCATTGATGCTGGGGCTGATCGTTGTTTCCGGCTACGTGGTCACACCGCTCCTGTTTGCTAAACTGGCGACAACTGCTGAAGCCGGAAGTGTTGCCGGGGAGCTGTTTTATGTGGTTAATATCGGCACATTTATTCTCGCAGCAGCTGTTGCAGGGTTCTGGTTGCGTATCAAAGGGCTCGGGCGCCTGAACTGGGGTCTGTTAATCGCAGTCGTATTTTTTCTGGCCCTGAATGAATTTATCCTCTTCCCACAGCTGGCTGAGATTAAAGCCCAGATAGGTCCAGTCAGCCAGCTTGCTGCCGATGATGCCAGGAGGGCTGAGTTCGGTATGCTGCACGGTGCCAGTGCCGGACTTCACCTGCTGGCTGCTATCGCATCAACGATACTGGTGATGCTCGGTGGCGATAAGAGGCGTTCGTGCAAAGAATCCTGACATGGCTGCAGGCCCGGATGGCCGACCAGCAGCTGGTGATGCTTCTGGCGTCACTGTTTATCATCTTCGCACTGCTCCTGCTGCTTGGCGATGTGCTTGCCCCATTGCTGGTAGCTATCGCCCTGGCTTATGTGCTTGATGACGTTATAGCGCTGCTCAACCGTTGCCGGATTCCCCGTATCGTGGCCATTACGCTGGTTCTCAGCGGAGCCCTGCTACTGATACTGTTTGCGCTGTTGACCGTTCTTCCACTTCTGACCGATCAGGTCGGGCGTCTGATTTCTCAGGCGCCGCAGTTTGTCGGCTCCCTGCGGGAGTCTGTTCACACACTGCATGCCAACTACATAAGCTGGGTGAATCCTGACTATCTGCAGCAGATGCTGGCATCTGCAGGCAGGCAGATTCAGGAGTGGGGGGGAAGGCTTCTCTCCTTCTCCATTGCCTCTATTCCCGGCCTGATTACCCTGCTTGTCTATGCGGTTCTGGTTCCTGTACTGGTCTTTTTTCTGCTCAAGGACAAGGGAGACATTGTTCAGTGGACTCAACGTTTTCTGCCTCGGGAGCGCTCCCTCCTGCAGAGAGTATGGAGCGAAGTGGATATTCAGATCGGCAACTATATTCGTGGAAAAGTATGGGAGTCGGTTGTTGTCGGCCTGGCGATGTGGGTGGCTTACGAACTGATGGGGCATGACTATGCACTGTTGCTTGGAACCCTGACCGGCATCTCGGTCTGGATTCCTTTTGTCGGAGCTGCTGTTGTTACGATCCCCGTGATTCTACTCTCTTTTTTCCAGTGGGGATGGTCAGAGATGATGCTTTATGGAATGCTGGCTTACACCGTTATTCAACTCGTTGATGCCAACATTATCGTGCCGTGGATATTTTCTGAAATGGTTAATCTTCATCCTATCGCCATTATTGTTGCAGTACTTGTTTTTGGCAGCCTCTGGGGTGTGCTCGGCGTTTTTATTGCCATCCCGATGGCTGCACTTGTGCAGAGCGTGTTAACCATTGTTTTTGAGAGGAAAGTGGACAGAGAAACCCTGCCGGATTGACAGGGGCGGGTACAACCTTAGCCTGCAACACCTTTTATATCCTCCCTGAACCGGAATTTCTGTTCAGGCGGGCAGAAAGTCGGCACTGCGATTTTTGCGATTTCGGCTTTGGTTACAGAATCTGACGACAGATGTTGATTTTTACGGCCCTTGCACGGGTCATGAGTAGACAGGTGCCTGGACACCGAAAATGAAATTTATCGAGGAAGATGCTTTGAACGACAGAACCAAGAGATCAAAAAATGAGCCTGCAATTCCCGAGCAGGAGAATACTTCTGCATTTGCCGCAGAAATGGAAGAGCTCAAGCGCGATATGCATACAGCCCAGCTGCTTGACTGGCTGGAAAATAACCGCCAGCTGCTGATTGCGGGAGCTATGGCGCTGTTTATTGCCCTGGTTGCTGCGAGCCTCTGGATTGAACATGGAAAATCACAGAAAGATTCAGCAGCAGCGCTCTATCATCAGGCATTGGCAGCCTCCGGTGATGATGAGAAGATGGCCATGCTGGAGCTGGTAATCAGGGATTACGGCGATACCGGATATGGCCCGCTGGCCCATCTTTATATGGCCAGGCTGGGGGACAGAGAGACACATCTGAAGGCGCTGATTTATGGTGATAGTTCAACGACTGAGCTGGCATGGCAGGCGCGTCTTGACCTTGCAGAGTGGTACCTTTCAAAAGCAAAAATTGATGAAGCCAAAGGCCTGCTTTCTGAACCTGTCGGCAAGCAGTATGAACAGCTGCGTCACTACCTGATGGCCGAGGCTGCAAGTGATACGGCAGAAAAGCTGACACATTTAAAGCAGGCACTTGATGCAGCTTCAAATGATGCTTTTCTCAAGTCCAGAATTGAGGGCATGATCGCTGACCTGGACGCTTCAAGCTGATGATCCATGGCCCGATAAGGCGGCTTGGGCTTCTGCTACTGGCAGTGACGCTCTCCTGCTGTACAAGCCTCTCTGACGGTCATGGAATCTGGCAGAGTTCCAATGCAGTTAAGAAGGTCTGGTCGATTGATGTGGACCAGCGCCAGCCGGGCGACCCGACAGGCTTCAGCCAGCCAGCCGTTGTTGCCGGAGCCGATGGCAGAATTATTATCGCAGGCAGAGACGCGCGAGTCCGTGTCTATAATTTCAACGGCAGCGAGTTGCACCGGATTGCCATTGATGAACCCTCTGATTCCGGTGCATTGGCTCTGCCGAATGGCACCGTCATTGTAGGTGATGTCGGCGGCCAGCTTTATGGTATTGACCCGGTAGAAGGTTCGGTTCTGTGGCGCTACCAGCTCTCATCTCCATTCCTTTCACACCCTGTGCCGCTACCGGACGGGTTTCTGCTGCAGACATCTGATAATCGTATCTATCGCTTCTCCATGGATGGAAAAAAACAGTGGAGTTACTCGGGTTCCGGTGGAGGCCTGCGTATCTACCTGACGCCTTCACCGCTGGTTGCAGATGATGTTCTTTACGCTGTATTTACCAATGGCGATGCCGTTTCTCTGAAGGTTGACAGTGGTGACCTTCTCTGGCGCAGGCAGCTGCTGCTGAATATGGATGCGCCGGTATTAAGTGAGCTCCGCTCTCCGGTTTCTGACCCTGTCATGTTGCGAGAGGGGTATATCGGCATCGACAAGGTCGAAGATGCGATTCTTGTCGGTTTTTATCAGGGGAACCTGCTGCTCCTCTCCGCCGGTGATGGCACGCAGCTGTTTGCAAAAGAAATTTCGATCAAGTCGGCACCACTTGTTGACAACGGTCATCTCTACATTGCCACTGCATCGGGTGAATTTATGTCGATTGATCTGGCATCGGGAGCCACCCAGTGGAAGCAGAAACTTACTGATGGAGAACTTCTCGGGCCGGTTCTCTGGAATGACTCGTTATGGCTGGCAGATGATCGCGGATCTGTGCTGCGTCTGAGTCGTGATGGAGAAAAACTCGGTGAGGCTGCATTTGGCGGGCGCATAGAACGTAAGCCAACTGTCACACCTGCGGGAGTACTGGTTCGAACCGGATTGGGTGTCCTTACCCTTGTCCGCTAACACTGTCTGCCTGTTTTATGAATAAAAGAGTTCCTGTTGTTGCCATTGTCGGCCGTCCGAATGTGGGAAAATCAACACTCTTTAACCGGCTGGTTGGTAAACGTAAAGCCATCGTAGGTGACAGGCCGGGGGTAACCGTTGACCGTCTTGAAACCCGCTGCCTGTTCGGGGAGTGTCAGGTTCTGCTGGTGGATACGGGCGGGATCGGTGAGAGCCAGCACGGCGATATGCAGGATGCCATTGATGTTCAGGTGCAGGCGGCACTGAGTGTTGCTGACGTGGTGATGTTTACGGTTGATGCACGCGCCGGTTGCACCCCGGTCGATCAAAATATTGCAGACAAACTCAGGCGCGATGCCCTGCCCGTAGTTCTGGTCGTAAACAAGGCTGAAAATCCTGATCTGGCTATGGACTTTTATGCCCTGGGTCTGGGTGAGCCACATCCGGTTTCCGCAGCACACGGCCAGGGAGTAAAAGAACTCATTGAGCACCTGACTGATGCCGTTGCACGGATTTATGAAGCCATACCTGAGCAGGAAGAGGAGAGCCCGGCCAATCTGATTGCCAGCATCACAGTGATTGGCCGTCCCAATGTCGGTAAGTCCACACTGATCAATGCATGGCTTAAACGGGAGCGTATGGTCGTGAGTCCGGTTGCCGGAACTACGCGTGATGCCATTGATAGCGACCTCCCCTACAATGATGGTGTCGTCCGTCTTGTAGACACAGCAGGGCAGCGTAAACATGGCCGCATCTCTGATGTTATTGAATTTGTTGCCAGGGTAAAAGCGGTACAGGCGTTCAGGCTGGCCGATGTGGCAGTCATGCTTCTTGATGGTTCAGAGGGAATTGTTGAGCAGGATATGCGCCTGATGCGTCTGGCCCATGATGAGGGGTGTGCCCTGATTGTTGCTGTTAACAAGATGGACCTGTTAAGCAGTGATGAGTGGAACTACTACGTTGAACGACTGCATTACCGGATGCGAAGTCTGACTGATATCCCCGTTTTCAGAATTTCGGCCAAAAACAGCAAGGGTGTCTGGCCACTTCTGCATGAGGCTGTTAAAGCTGCACAGTGCAATGCCTTTGAAACGGGAACAGGCGAACTCAACCGCTGGCTTGAAAGGGCACAGAGCAGGCAGCGTGCTCCCAGCCACGATGGCGCTGCAGTTAAAATGAAGTATGTCTCCCAGATATCAACATCTCCGCCGACACTGAAGGTGTTCTGCAATCGCCCCGGGGATGTCAAAACTTCCTATCTCCGGTTTCTGACCGAAGATTTCAAAAAAACATTTTCACTCCCTGCGGTACCTGTGCGCATTGTTTTTTCGGGGAGCAAAAACCCCTACGTGGAAGAGGGGAAGCGTAAGCGCAATGACATGCCAAAGCAGACCCGGAACCGGAAATAGGCGATGCATAGTTTTGAAGAGACCCGGATACTGCCCTGTAACGCAAAGGATATGTACAGTGCTGTCATGGATATTGAGGCATACCCTGATTTTCTTCCATGGGTTGCGGATGCAAAGATTCTCACGAGGGAGAGTGACACGCTCTCTGCCGAACTGGTTGCGGAACTTGCAGGTGTACGCTACAGCTTCAAAACAGTGGATCGGTTCATGCCCGGAAAACTGGTTGAGATTCGCCTGCAGGATGGGCCATTCAGGTTTCTTGAGAGCCTCTGGAGTTTTGAGCAGCTGGGAGAGGATTCGTGCAGCGTTCACTTCTCCATTGAATTCGAATTTAAAAATATGATGCTGGATATGGTGGCCAGTCCGGTTTTTTCAGCAGTATGTAAATCAATGGTGCACGCTTTTGAAAAACGTGTCACTGCAATAAAGGAGTAGCCTGATGCATGTCACGATTGCTTACGCTCTGCCTCACGAACAGCTTCTGGAAGAGCTCAATGTTCCTGATGATACAACAGTAGAGCAGGCCATTCATATGAGCCATCTTCTGGAAAAATATGAAGAGATTGATCTCGCCACCAACAAGGTTGGAATATTTTCGAAGCTGGTAAAGCTGGATCAGTCGCTGCGGGAGGGTGATCGTATTGAAATCTACCGCTCTCTGCCGGCCAAGCCACGTGATGCTCATGCCGCTGATGACAAGAAAGCGCGGATCAGGGCAAAAAAAGAACGAACAGCGGACGACACAAACGAATAAGAAGATGGTTATTTTTTCATCTTTTTTTCATCTAGAAACAGAATGATTCGCACCACTGTACAGTTTGTGAATTCATTGCATGAGGAGATTTGATTGAAAACAGAGAGATTAGTTGCCGGTTTTATTGTCATATTGCTATCTGTTCCGGGGATTGCGCAGGCAATGCCCGAGAGTTTTGCGGATCTGGCGGATGGTCAGAAATACTCAGTTGTTAATATCAGTACAACAAAGGTAACACGTCCGCAGCAGAGGATGCCTCAAATGCCGTTCGGCTCCCCGTTTGAGGATATGTTTCGTGATATGTTTCGTAATCAGCAGCCTGAAGAGCGCCACGCGCTGGGTTCCGGCTTTATTCTCTCAAACGATGGTTACGTCATTACCAACAACCATGTTGTGGATGGTGCTGATGAAGTGGTTGTCAGGAACAGTGATGGCGAAGAGTTTAAGGCCGAGGTGATCGGCACAGATGCCAAGCTCGATCTGGCTCTGCTGAAAATTGAAGCCAGGGGCCTTCGGGGTGTAAAACTGGGGAACTCCGACAAGCTAAGGGTCGGGGACTGGGTTGTGGCCATTGGCAACCCGTTCGGCCTGGAGCAGACAGTGACGGCGGGCATCGTCTCTGCCAAGGGACGGGTCATCGGTGCAGGGCCATATGATAATTTTATTCAGACCGATGCAGCCATTAACCCTGGAAACTCGGGTGGCCCGCTTTTTAATGTAAAAGGTGAGGTGATCGGTATCAATACAGCCATCTACTCCCGCAGTGGTGGCAACAACGGTATCGGGTTTGCAATCCCGATTAATCTTGCAAAGTCCGTATTTGATGAGTTGCGTGAGAGTGGGCGTGTTCAGCGTGCAAGGCTTGGTGTCATGATCCGCGATATAGACAAAGAGACAATGAAGGCGCTCGGGTTGAAAAACCGTCATGGCGCTTTGATCCCTCAGGTAGAGGCGGGCTCGGCTGCAGAGAAGGCCGGCATCCAGGCCGGTGATGTTATTGTGCGTATTGATGAGCATCAGATCAGGCAGGCACACGACCTGCCGATTCGTGTGGCCAACCATAAGCCCGGTGACCGGGTACAGGTTGAGATCGTCAGAGACGGAAAATCAATCACAATTCCTGTTGTCGTTGAAGCGATGCCGGATGATGTTGCACAGAGGCCTGCCAGAGAGGCCGATAAGCAGCAGGCCACTCATGGACTAAGCCTGAAAAAGCTGACTCCGGAGGCTGCCGAATCACTTCGCACCAGAGCCAAACAGGGTGTCGTGGTGCAGCAGATCATGCGCGGTTCGCCGGCTTTTCGTGCAGGTATTGAGCCGGGAGATGTGATTGTTAAGGTGAACGGACGCGTCGTCACGACACCGGAAGTGTTTGATAAATATGCCGCTGTACTCGCTGATGATGTGGCGCTGCGTGTGCTGTTTGACCGTCATGGCGATCAGGGCTTTACCGTTATCTATCCACCTAAAAAGTAGGCGCCGATTTGAGTCTGCCACAGGTTCAGGTGATGAGTCGGAAAGGGTGCTGCCTTTGTGAAGATGCGGAGGTGGTCGCCCGGCTTATTGCAGAGAAAGGCCTCTGCGTGCTTGAAGTTGTCGATGTGGACAGAGAACTTGAACTGGCAGCCAGATTTGGAGCCGATGTGCCTGTAGTGCTGATTGAAGGCGCGGTGAGTATGAAGCACCGGATCAATCAGGCAGAGCTTGAAGCGAAGTTGAAGCTATTGATGAAGGAGAGCGGAAGATGCTGACACGCTGGCTGGCTGTTATTGGAATCATTGTAGTGGTTGGTGCGGGGGCATGGCTTTATCTCCCTGAGGCCAAACAAAGTGTGTTGGAGGGGGGAGTAGCTCTACCGTTTACGCTGCCCGATCTAAAGGGAAAAACACATGGCCTTCCCGAAGGTGAAGTAGTTCTTCTCAACTTCTGGGCAACCTGGTGCCCTCCCTGCCGTAAAGAGATGCCATCCATGGCTGCGCTTCACCGCAAGTATGCGGAGAAAGGGTTGAAGGTGGTTGCAGTTTCAGTCGACAGGGATGCCAATGACCTCTCTGCATTTGTCAGGGAGTATAAAATACCGTTTCAGGTGCTGCATGATGCAGATTCCAGCACCTCTCACGACTATGGTGTTTTCCGATATCCGGAAACATTCTTGATTGATCGGCAGGGACAGGTACGTTATCACCTTGTGGGTGCAGTAGAGTGGATGTCTGAGTCTGTTACCAAGCGTATTGAGGGGCTGTTGAATGAATCGGAGGCCAACAAATCCGGAGCCGGGCAGAAAAGCTAAGCAGCAGCTTCGTGATTGTGTTGAAAAACTCCGGGCCGAACTGACCGACCATAATTACAGATATTACCTGCTTGATTCCCCATCCATTTCCGATGCTGAGTATGATCAAAAGCTGCGTGAACTTGAGCGGCTGGAGGGGGAGCTTGGCGAGCCGGTTCCGGCTGACTCACCCACACAGACGGTTGGTGCTCCACCCAGCCATGTATTTGAATCACGCGAGCATCTGACGCCACTACTCTCTCTGGCCAATGCTTTTTCTGATGAAGAGATAGAGGCTTTTGATCGGCGTCTCCAGCAGCTTATCGATGACAGAAGCCTCAACTATATCGTTGAACCCAAAATTGATGGACTGGCCGTTAATCTGCGTTATGAGCATGGCCATTTGACGGTTGCTGCAACCCGTGGCGATGGCAAAGTCGGTGAGGATGTAACCGATAATGTCCGCACCATTGCCGGCATTCCATGGCAACTCAATGGCAAAGAGGCCCCCGATCTGCTTGAAGTGCGCGGTGAAGTCTATATGTCGAAGGCCTCCTTTGCGTCATTAAACAGGCAGCAGGAGAAGAACGGCGAAAAAATCTTTGCCAATCCACGTAATGCTGCAGCCGGTTCGCTCAGGCAACTGGATGCCAGAATTACAGCCGGACGAAAATTGAACTTTTTTGCCTATGGCGCCGGAGCAGGGGCTGAACCACTGGCTGTTACGCAGAGCGATTTAATGGACAGACTGGCACTGTTCGGTTTTGCCATTCAGGCGTTTGAACGATGTTCCGATGTCGATGCCCTGCTTGACAGCTATCAACGCTGGCAGGAGAGACGGCCGACGATTGATTATGAAATCGATGGACTGGTTTATAAACTTGATAGCATTGCTTTGCAGAAACAGGCCGGATTCGTGGCCCGCTCGCCGCGCTGGGCCATTGCGCATAAATTTCCGGCTGAGGAAGTGATCACAAGGGTGGAGAAGATTATCTGGCAGGTGGGGCGTACCGGTGTGATTACGCCGGTGGCCGAGATGCTGCCTGTGAAGGTGGCCGGAGTTATGGTCTCCAGAGCGACACTGCACAATGTTGATGAGCTGGCGCGCAAGGATGTGCGTGAAGGTGACCAGGTGGTTGTGCGTCGAGCCGGCGACGTGATTCCCGAGGTGGTACGCGTTGTGGAAGGACAGCCGACGCGCACGGCGACACCGCATATTCCAACGATCTGCCCAACATGCAGTGCAGCCATCATCCGATTGCCCGGAGAGACAGCAATTCGATGCTCCGGCGGATTAAATTGTCCGGATCAGCTTGAAGAGAGAATTAATCACTTCGTTAAACGGGAAGCAATGGATATTGATGGCTTTGGAAGGATGTTGTCAAAAGAGCTGGTAAGCCGGCAATTGGTAAATAACATTGCAGACATTTACAGGCTGCCCTGGAATGAGTTGTTGTCATGGGAAGGGTTTGGGGAGAAGAAGGTCAATGCTCTTCAAATTGCTATTGAGGAGTCAAAAAACAGGACCTTTCCACGCTTCCTGTTTGCTCTTGGGATTCCGCTTGTTGGAGCAACTACGGCAGACGCCATATCTACTGAGTATGAATCATGGAACTGTCTCAGTTCAGAAATGACAAAAGCTGCTGATATATCAGCTTTGCTGACGGATCATGATGCAGACGTGATCAAAGATGCATTTAAAAGCAAGGTGTTGAAAAGCCAAATGGGGGCTCTGGACACACTTTTATTCGCTTTTACGTTGACGAAAGCTGAAGAAAAAATAAAAAAAGTATTAAACAATGAAAAGCACCCGTTGATTGATGCAATAACCAGGCTGAAAAAGTTGGAAGGGGTTGGTTCTGAGGTTATTGCCAGTATTATCGATTTCTTTGCAGAAAAGAAGAATCGCCGTGTTTTAATCGAACTGGAGCATTTGGGGATTTGCCCGGAATCGAAGATAAATAGAGTTTTTTATTCACCCCTGGCCGGTAAGACGGTGGTGCTGACCGGTACGTTTGAAAGCATCGGGCGCAGCGAAGCGCAGGAGCGATTGCGTGAGTTGGGGGCAAAACCTTCCGGCTCGGTGTCAAAGAAGACCGATTATGTTGTTGCCGGCGAAAATGCAGGATCCAAGCTAAGCAAGGCCCGGGCACTGGGCATTGAGGTGGTTGATGAAGCACAGCTCATGGCATGGCTCTCCTGATCATGGCTGCGGATTCGATTGGGAATTGACGGTTCAAGCCTCTGCAATTAAGGTGCGGCCTTCCCAAATTGGGGGATCGTCTAATGGTAGGACAGCGGTCTCTGACACCGTCAATCAAGGTTCGAGTCCTTGTCCCCCAGCCAAACAAAAAGAGGCTCCCAATCGGGGGCCTCTTTTCGTTTGGTTAGCGGGCTCATGATGAGTTTCTACGGTTCGACCGATTTGCACGATAGCAAATCGGAACACCGCATGCGGCGGCCCGCAGGGTGAGGGGCAGGATGCCCCGAATAGTCCTTGTCCTGTTTAAGCCGGGGTTTGAGAGTAAGAAGCTACGGTTCGACCGATTTGCACGATAGCAAATTCATGGTGCACTTCCGTGTGCACCACCCTTACAGGGCGGGAGACCGTGCAATTGTGCTCTCCTGCACAATTGTGAACAGCCGCTTGCGGTGGCCCCGAAGGGGTGAGGGCCATGGACGGCCCGAATAGTCCTCGTCCTGTTTAAGCCGGGGATTGAGAGTGAGCAGCTGCGGTTCGACCGATTTACAGGATAGCAAATTCATGGTGCACTTCCGTGTGCACCACCCTTACAGGGCGGAGGACCGTGCAATTGTGCTCTCCTGCACAATTGTGAACATCCGCATGCGGTGGCCCCGAAGGGGTGAGGGCCATGGACGGTCCGAATAGTCCTTGTCCCCCAGCCAAACTTCATAAGGCCTGCTCTCTGAGTGGGCCTTATTCGTTTAACTACCTCGATTTCCCCAACCACGTATTCGATACAAACTCAGGCTTTGTGCAACAGCATTAATATTGGTCTATAGTCACTCGCTAATAGGAAGCGGGAGGCTGACTGTGGATAAGTATTATAATTCTGAGAAAAAACGCTGGTATGAGCAATTCCTCACATGGTTTGGAGACCTGAAATTTTTCTGGCTCCCACCAATTATCGTTTATGACCCCAGCTCATACAGGGTCAAGGGAGAGGACGTTCGAGAGGTAATCAGCAAAATCAGGCCGGGTGACATCCTGCTCAGATCATATGTTAAGTATGTCGATGGATGGTTTATTCCCGGTGAGTTTAGCCATGTTGGATTCTTCTATGGCCCAACCACTGAGGCTGATCGGAAATCAGCGGGCACCATGATTGATGATAACCCGGAAAAACTGGCACGTGTGCAACGTGATGAATTCAAAGTTGGCAAGCAGATGGTTATACACGCCATGGCTGACGGCGTATTTATGGAAGATGTCATCAACTTCTGCCGTTGTGACAAGATGGTGATTCTTCGTCTGCCGAATAAATTGAAAAACAGGGCCCCGAAAGAGAAGGTGTTCATTACGCAGCCATTTGTCAGATCCGAAGAAGAGATCTATCAGAAGCTTAAACAGGGTGAGGACATCACGCGCAGTGAGGCAGTAGCTGCTGCAAAAGAGATGGCCCTGACCTGTCTGGGTGCCCGCTATGATTTCCGCTTTGATTTCAAGGATGAACCGCATAACAGTTTCAGTTGCTCGGAACTGGCATATTATGCCTATCGCAGTGTGGCTCGATATATCAACCTGCGGCCGAAAAAGACATGCATTGCGAAGCTGCTGTTCTGTAAAGATGCCATTACACCTGACCAGTTTCTTGATACCGATTTTAAACTTGTCTGGGCCAGCCGCTCAATTCGGGAGGATCCGGAGATCAGGCGCCGGCTGCCATAGATCCGGCATGGGCAGTTTATAGAGAGTGGTGTCAGGAACAGGACCACCCGGAGCTTTTCAGCCATTGCAAAAACTCATCGGCCGGCATCGGTCTGGCTATAAAGTAGCCTTGCCCTTTGTCGCAGCCCATTTCTTTCAGCCTGTCCCATACCTCCTGGTTTTCGATACCCTCAGCAACAACCGTCAAACCAAGATTGCTGACAAGCGCGATGGTTGACTGAATAATGGCACTGTCCATGTCACTTTCGAGGCAATTGAAGATGAAGGATTGATCAATCTTGAGCTCATCCACGGGCATGTTTTTCAAATAGCTCAGTGAGGTGTAGCCGGTTCCATAGTCATCAAGTGAAAGGGAAAAGCCTATGGCCTTCAACTCATGGATGATCTGCAGGGCTTTCTCGGGCTGTCCCATGGTTGCACTTTCGGTAATTTCAAGCGTGAAATTTCCCGGAGAAACATCGTGTCTGTTCAGTGAAGCGGTAATTGACGAAATGAAGTCGGGCTCCATGAGATTGCGAGCCGAGAGGTTGATGGCAATATTGATGTGGTATCTGTTTTTGATCCACAAAGCCTGTTGTCGCATGGCTTCGTTCAACACGTATCTTGTGACCGGATGAATAAGCCCCGTGCTCTCAGCCACAGGGATGAAATGGTTTGGTGGTATCAGCCCCTCATCCGCTGAATTCCAGCGAAGCAGCGCCTCTACATCCGTAACCCTGCCAAGGCGCATGTCAACTTTTGGCTGATAGAAAAGTTTCAGCTCGTCATTCTGCATGGCGCGCTTTAGCCCGGTAAATATCTGGATTTGACGAGCGCTGTTTGCATCCTGCTCGGAATCGTAAACAGCCACTTTATCATGTGTTTTCTTGGCTGTGTGGCAGGCGAAGTTGGCACGGCTGATCAGGTGGCTGGCATTGGTGTTACGAGGGGATGGCAGTTCGACACCTATTGTTATTTCCAGCTCAATCATTGCACCGTTAATGTTGTAGGGTTGCTCCATGGCTTTTTGCAGCCGTTTGGCATGTTCCAGTACAGAGGTTTTGATCTCATGATCTGATTTTTCAGCCGGCAGGTCATGCAGTACCATTACAAACTCATCACCGCCTATACGTCCGGTAAACAGATTGCTGTCTGCATATGAGTGGACACGTTCAGCAAATGCCTTCAGCAACTGGTCACCATTGTCATATCCGAGAACATTATTAATTTCACTAAAGCGGTTGATATCCAGGTTCAGTACTGCAAAACCTCCGGACTTCTGATCAATAAGCGTCTGAATATAATTGGTTATATGCAGCCTGTTGGGCATGTCTGTCAGGGCATCGTGCAGGGATGCATATTCGATCTGGGCGGTGCGTGCACGCACCTTCTTCTCCAGACTGAACAGGTACTGGAAACGTATGGCATTGAACCAGTAACCGATAATCAGGTAGAAAAAATAGGCAGTAAAGAAGAGAACCCGGGTGTCCATATCGTAGGTGGCCGTGATTCCGAGAGAGAGTAAAAAAATGGTTGATGCCGCCGTAAGAAAGCCGATGCACCAGTACCATCCCTGGCGGATTCCCGCGACATAGAAAGCAATAAACGGAAACAGCCATCCCCAAATAAACCCAAGCCCGGCTATGCCTCCATCGTAGATCAGATAGAGCAGAACCACGGCTACCGAAAACAGAGCCAGAAATTCACTGGCTGCAAGCATTGTCGCACGGCGGGCCAGCAGCCATGCAGGCACAACCAGCAACAGTGAGGCAAGCTGGACAATTGCGAGGGCAGTATAACTATAGAAGAAATTGAACAGTGAAAAAGTGATAATGATAGGGATCGTAATATTCAGAACATTCGCGAGCACTTTCCCCCGCTGTTCAATGGCGATGCATTGGGCCGAATCGTCAAATATTTTTTTCAGGACCGACACAATGGATTGCCCCAAAATATTTTCATATTCAAACACCGGAATTTCCCTGAATTCAGACGCTTGATATGTCTGTCCGTACTGAAAAGTGATTGAATACCACGTGCAGGATATTGCATCGGCCCTTCCGGAGGCTTTCGGATGAAAGCGCGGTCACTTGCAATATGAATATAACCCTGCATCTCTCTTGTCTCCCCTCCGAGCAGATAGGCGTGTCACTGGTATTTATAGGCTTGATCCTGAAACAAGTCAAAAACAGAGGTCTTGATTTTAATTAATAAACTTTCATCATGAATTAATCATATAATCATAAGTCTGTTTGCATAGTTCCCCCTGTCTGGCGCTGATTCTTCCTCCCCTCCCTAGTGTTTGTGCCAGATTACTAAGCCCCGACTGCAAAGTCGGGGCTTTTTCATTTTACCTTTTCACTGCTCATAACAGCCGAATAGAGAGCTTTTATCTCTGCCGCCTTCTCCATCTCTGCATCCGTTTTAGCAAAAAGTTCAGGCACTTCTACGGGCTGAAAGTTTCTGTTAATGGCAACGTATACAAATACTGCGTCCATAACAGGTTTCGTATGGCTGCTGATCACACAACTGACCCACATGGTTGTTCGGGTTGTCATGGTGACCTGTGTTTCTACAGAAAATGGGTCACCTGCATGCATGGGAGCATGAAATCTCAGCCTGTGTGCCGCACGGGTCAGGCCGTGGCCACCGCAATGTTTACAGGCAGCCAGGTAACCGACCTCATCGCAGATCGTCATCAGTCTGCCGCCATGCATCACGCCGTGAGCGTTAAGATCCGCTTTGGTGACCTCTCCATCGAACAGGGTTAGTGATGCTGACATCGGTACCGGCTGCATGCTGCCAATATAGCCCTGGCAGGCGTTTTGCGAAACTGTTTATGATTCGGGCAATTTACCATCATCAGAACCGTTTTCTGTTTCCATGGAAACAGTTTTATCCCCGGCCTGATTGAGCAACCCTGCCAGCGGCGCTAGTGTTAACAGCTTCATAAGCGGGTGATACCAAAGGAGATCGTTTTGAGTAATAGTTTTGAAGCACGCAAAGAGCTTGATGTTAAAGGCAGGAAGTACACCTACTACAGGCTTGATGCAGCCGGGGATGTCTCCCGGCTTCCGTTTTCGATGAAAATTCTGCTTGAGAACCTGCTTCGCCGGGAAGATGGACTCACCGTGACTGCAGACGATATCCGGAGAGTCGCAGGCTGGGATGCACAGGCGGAACCGAACCATGAAATTGCCTATATGCCAGCCCGGGTGCTGATGCAGGATTTTACCGGTGTGCCTGCCGTGGTTGATCTGGCGGCCATGCGTGATGCTATGGCCGCGTTGGGTGGAGACACCGGAAAGATCGAACCGCTGGTGCCGGCCGAGCTGGTGATCGACCACTCCGTGCAGGTGGATGTTTTTGGTACAGCCGATTCAGCAGCAAAAAACACCGAGATAGAGTTCCAGCGTAACCGTGAGCGCTACAACTTTCTGAAATGGGGTCAGAATGCCTTTGAAACCTTCCGTGCTGTTCCTCCGGGTATGGGTATCGTGCATCAGGTGAACCTTGAGTTTCTGGCACGTACCGTATTTGTTGACGATGAGGGCGTGGCCTATCCGGATACTCTGGTGGGTACAGACTCCCACACCACGATGATTAACGGTCTCGGCGTGCTCGGCTGGGGCGTGGGCGGAATTGAGGCCGAGGCGGCGATGCTCGGCCAGCCTGTCTCCATGCTGGTGCCGAAGGTTGTTGGCTTCAAACTGTCCGGAAAACTGCCGGAAGGGGCAACGGCCACCGATCTGGTTCTGACGGTTGTTGAGATGCTCCGTAGCCACGGTGTGGTTGGTAAGTTTGTAGAGTTCTATGGCGATGGCCTGAATCACCTGCCGCTGGCGGATCGTGCCACCATCGCCAACATGGCGCCTGAATATGGTGCGACCTGTGGCATCTTTCCGATTGATGGCGAGACCTTGAACTATCTGCGTCTCTCCAACCGCTCAACTGAAAACATCGAACTGGTTGAAGCCTATGCCAGGGCACAGGGCATGTGGAGAGATGAAAACAGCCATGAAGCCATTTACAGTGAGTCTCTGGCGCTGGATATGTCCACCGTCGTGCCTTCACTTGCCGGCCCCAAGCGGCCACAGGACCGCATTACACTCTCCGATATGAAACAGTCTGTTCAGGATTCGCTGGGCTCCAGCGACTATGCCAATAAAACCACCCTTGAGCGTTTCAATGGCGAAGGGGGGCACAATGCTATCGGTGTGGAGCATCAGGGTGATGAACATCCGGTAAGCCGGCAGCATCGCAGCCGTGTGCACGTAACCATGCATGGCTCCTC